>CALKFR010000001.1 GCA_938084555.1 uncultured Flavobacteriaceae bacterium
TTTGAAAAAAGCCTACAAAATTTAATAGAAGATTTTGGGACATGGAAAACCCCGTGGGGAGAATTTAACAGATACCAAAGAAATGATGGAAATATTGTTCAAGATTTTAATGATACTAAAAAAAGTTTACCTGTAGGTATGGCTTCAGGTAAATGGGGTGCTTTAGCTTCATATGGAACTCAGTTTGGAAAAAACACCAAACGCCAATATGGGACATCTGGAAATAGTTTTGTTGCGGTTGTTGAATTTGGAGAGAAGGTCACTGCCAAAACAATATTAGCTGGAGGTCAAAGTGGAGACCCAAACTCTCCTCATTTTGATGATCAGGCTATACCATATGTAAAGGCTAAATTTAAAGATGTGGCCTATTACAAAAAAGATGTTTTAAAGCGTGCTAAAAAAAAATATAAACCAGGAAAAGAAAAATAAGTTATGTTTTTAACAACTTAAAATAATTGTATTTTTACTTTCTAAATTTTAAATTAATTATGAACAAATTCTTTATTACAAAAACTACATTAATAGCTTTAATAATAACTATATCGCTATCTAGTTGCGACAATGTATCTTCTCCTATTGAAATAGAAAAAAAACCGATAACTAAATTAAAAATTACTACACCTCAACCCAGTCCAAAAGCAAAGATAGAGCAACGAGTTGGCCTGACGGATGTATCAGTAGAATACTCTAGGCCAGGAGTTAGAGGAAGAGCTATTTTTGGAGATTTAGTTCCATTTGGTAAAACATGGAGAACTGGAGCTAATTCGAATACAAAAGTTACCTTTAGTTCTGACGTTTCTATTGACGGACAAACACTAAATGCAGGTTCTTATGGGCTATATACTGTTCCAAACGAAAATTCTTGGGAAGTTATGTTCTATTCTGAGTCTGATAATAGTGGAGTTCCAAGAGATTGGGACGACACCAAGGTTGTTGCAAAAACTAGTGTTGAAGTATATTCAATGCCAATGAATGTTGAGACATTTACCATTACTTTTGACGACGTATCTGGCACCTCCGCAGTACTAGGTATCCTTTGGGAAAAAACATATGTTGGAATAAAATTTGAAGTTCCAACAGATAAATTGGTTTCTGAAACTATAGCTGCTGTTATGGCTGCAAGCCCTGAAGCTGGAGATTATTATAATGCCGCTATCTATTACAGACAACAAGACTTAGACATCAAAAAAGCAAATGAATGGATGGAAAAAGCAATGTCTTTAACAGAAAAACCAGCATTTTGGCAGTTGAGACAACAGTCTTTAATTTATGCAAAAATGGGTGAAACAGAGAAAGCTATAGTTGTTGCAAAAAAATCTTTAGAGCTCTCTAAAGAAGCTGGAAATGAAGCTTACATTAAAATGAATACAAAATCAATTTCCGAATGGAGTGATAAGTAGTAAAATTTTAAAATAAAGATTAAACATAAAAGATAGCTGATTAGCTGTCTTTTATGTTTTTATCTCTTAGATCTATACGCATAGTTTGTATAGAATATGTCATTCCTGATTTCTCATACGCTTTCATAGCAGGAATGTTTGTTGGATATACTTCAAGTCTTACTTCATAAACACCTCTCGATAAAGACCAATCATATAAGTAGTTTATAATAGCATTATTAATGCCCTTACCTCTAAAACCTTCTTTAGTAAACATAAACCCTAAATAGGAAAATTGATCGAACTGAAAACAATCTCTAGCTTGTTTTATACGTGCATATCCACATCCTGCAATAACACCATTAATTTCAGCAATAACAAGTTCTACCTTTAAATCACTGATAAGGTTTGGAATATCATAATAATATGTTTTGGATGCCTTTAGGGTTTTATCCATAGGTCTTTCGGCATATAAAACTCCTTGTTCAAATTCATATAAAATTGGCAAATCTTCTTTAGTTGCTTTTCTAATGGTTATCATAAATGAAGATAAATTAATACTTTAAATTAATTTGTTTTCTTATTCTATCTAGTGTAGCAATTAAGTCTTTAGAAAAAGAAAAACTCATGAGTTCACTTTCTGTTTTATGATCTCTAAGCAATTGATTGAAGTGCTCAATTTCAAAATTATAACCAAAAGTTTTACTAGAAAAATCAACATGTTCTTCAATTCCATTTTGGAGTAAAGTAACTGTTGTTGGTTGATGAAATTGAGTATTTACTTTTACTACTCCACGCTCACAAGTAAAAATTGCTTCTGTAGGTGTATTCTCCAAAAAAGTACTTTTTAAAATTGCTCTAGCATCATTATAGTTGAAAATAATATCACATGATGAATCTACACCATTATCAAAGAAAGTTGCAGTAGATTCAATAAATTTTGGAATCCCTAGTGTGGATAGGGCTAAAAACACAGGATATATACCAATATCTAATAAACTCCCACCTCCCAATTCTTTTTTTAGTACTCTACTTTCTAAACTGTGCGTTGATTTAAATCCAAAATCAGCCTCTAATAGAGTTACTTTTCCAAAAGTCTCATTTTTTAAAAAGTTTTTTACATATTGATAATGAGGTAAAAAAGTAGTCCAAAGCGCTTCCATTAAAAGCGTATTATTCGTTTTGGCAACACGAATCATTTCCTCTACCTCCTCCAAATTCATTGCAAAGGGTTTTTCACATAAAACAGCTTTTTTGTTTTTCAAACAAAGTATTGTATGTTCTTTATGAAAACTATGTGGTGTTGCAATATAAACAGCATCTACTAATGGATCTTTAACCAGTAACTCGTAGCTATCATAATGTATTGAAACTTGAAATTCATTTGCAAAAGAAGAAGCCTTTTGATGACTTCTCGAGGCTACAGCATATAATTCACTTCCTTGAACAGAGACTATATCCTGAGCGAATTTTTTAGCTATATGCCCTAATCCTAATATTCCCCATCTAATAATCTTTATCTCTTGTCTGCTCATATATTTTAAATACTGCTAAAACTCCTTTTAAATTGAGAGTGATGATGCTTTTTTTTCAATACTCAATACTCCTATTAATAAAAATAAAAACATTAAAACTAATACATGATAAAGAGTTAAATCTAAATATATAGCATCATAAAGTGTTTTTATAAAGGCAATAGATATTAATATTAAGTTAATTTTAATTTTAAGATGATTTTGTTTAAAACCATATATTAAAGCTATAAAAATAACCAATACACATCCAACAAAATTAAGCCATAAATAACTAAGAACAGGAGCTAAACCAATTGATTCAGGTTGATAAATTCCAACATAGAAAATCAATAAAATAATTACCTGAGTAATAATTGCAGCAACAAAAACTGCATTTCCATAAACTCTTTTGAAAAAGAATGCTAGTAAAAAAATACCCAATACATTTCCGTAAAATAAAGAACCAATAATATTAACTAGTTGAATTAAGTTATCAAATAAGTCTGCAACACAAGCAATTAGAATTGCCAAAATACCCCAGACTAAAGTTAGCCATTTTGAAGCTTTTACATAGTGAGCCTCGTCTTTTCCAATAGCAATATTTCTTTTGTAAACATCTATTGTTGTTGTAGATGCCAAAGCGTTTAACTCTGATGCAGTAGATGACATGGCTGCAGCCAAAATAACTGCTAATAATAAGCCAATAATACCTTTGGGAAGGTTATTTACTATAAAATGAATAAAAACATAATCTTTATCATTCTCTTCAATTTTTTTATCAGAATTTTCAGCAACTTTCTTGATGATATTTTTTGCCTTTAGCTTTAATGAACGATCTTTTTTATTGAGTGCTATAATTAATTGCTTTTCGTTGTTTTGGACACCATCAGACAAAAGTAATTTCTTTTTATTTTCTATTTCAATATGCTGTTTTTCTAATTCTTTATATTCATCATAATGCACTGAACTGATAACAGCTTCATTGGCTTTTGGATTAAAATTTAATGGAGATGCATTAAACTGATAAAACACAAAAACCATTACCCCTGTTAACAATATAAAAAATTGCATAGGTACTTTTAATAAACCATTGAATAAGAGCCCCAATTGACTCTCTCTAAGAGATTTACCAGACAAATAACGTTGCACCTGACTTTGATCTGTTCCAAAATAAGAAAGCATTAAGAATGTACCTCCTAAAAACCCCGTCCAAACTGTATACTTTTTATCTAAATCAAATGAAAAATCTAATATTTTCATTTTATTACTTGCTCCCGCTATATCTAATGCTTTAGAGAATGTTATTCCGTCTGGTATATAGAACATGATTAAAGTAAAAGCAGTTACCATCCCAAAAAATATAATGATCATTTGCTGTTTTTGTGTAACATTTACTGCCTTAGTACCCCCAGAAACAGTGTAAAATATAACCAATAAACCAATAACTATATTAAGTACTATTAGATCCCAACCAAGAACATAAGATAATATAATTGCCGGAGCATAAATTGTGATTCCGGCAGCCAATCCTCGTTGAATCAAAAATAGAAATGCAGTAAGTGATCTTGTTTTTAAATCAAATCTAGTTTCTAAGTATTCATATGCTGTATAGACATTTAATCTGTAGTAAATTGGAATAAAAACAAGACAAATAATAACCATTGCAATGGGCAAACCAAAGTAGAATTGAACAAAACCCATTCCGTCATGGAAAGCCTGACCTGGTGTAGATAAAAAAGTAATGGCACTAGCTTGGGTAGCCATTACAGACAAACCTATTGTCCACCATTTCGTATCATTACCACCTTTGATATAATCTTGAACACCACCATCCATTTTACGGGTCTTGTAAACTCCGTAAAGAACAATAAATAGCAATGTTGATATTAAAACAAACCAATCCAATGGATGTAAATCTGGAACTCCCATAATTACTTAGTAAAAAATTGTGTTATTAAATAAAAAATAAAAATGTATATAATATTAACAATCAGCACGATTGAATATATTTTTTTCCAACGTTGTTTTTCAATTTTCATTATTAGTTTTTAAGTTGCTTTTGTTGCTGAATACGTTGTTTACCAATAGATAAAATATTTGCAAATAACTTATAAGCCCCTGGAACTCCTGCTGGCAATTCTCTAAAAAAACTTAATCCAGTGTATATATAGTTACCTTTTCCATATTTAGCAACTAACAAGCTACCTTTCTTTGGAGTCTCTCCTTTATCGTTCATAGATAGAATAGGAGTATATTCTGAACTCCAAGAATTAGGAAAATACAAACCTCTTTCTTGAACCCATCCATCAAAATCTTTTTCAGTAATTTTATTGGGAAAATTTATTATTGGATGATTTTTCTCTAAAATTTCTACGGTAGCATTTTCATCTGTTACCCTGTCTCTAGATAATTTTAATTTAAATGGAGCAGCTATATCTACCCCTCTACTTGTATTATATTGAACAACCATGTTTCCACCATTTTTTACATATTCTAGTAAAAATTTTTGTTTATACTTTAATACAGAAATTGTGTTATAAGCTCTAATACCTAAAACAATAGCATCAAACTTTTTTAAATTTTCTGTATTAATTTCTTCGGGATTAATTATCTGTACAGCATAACCGATTTGTTTTAAACTTTCTGGAATAACATCTCCTGCACCTTTGATATAACCGATAAAATTGCCTGCTTTTTTGATACTCAATCGAACTACTTTTGCTTCTGATTTTTGCAAAATAGATTGCTTTGGAATGTGATCATATTTAATTTCTATTAACTCTTTATCAAATTGGATGTTATCCATTAACATAATTGCTTTTATCATTCCTTGCGAATCATCAACTGGAGGAATTACTTTAAATTGAAAATTTTGAACATCTCCTTTTTGTTTAATATCTACATTTATAGAACTTGGTGAAACCTGCCATTTTTTTGGGGCCTTTAGAGATAGTTTTCCTTTAACATTACTAGTACCTGATCTTACTTCTACAGATATTAAACGCTCTTTAAAATCCGAAAATAAAACAACTTTTTCCTTAAGTTTTGTAGTTACAGCTGGAAGTATCTCAAACGGTTCATATAATTCACCCTTGTCTCTTTTTGAATATCGATGAATGATTTCTTTTTTTATCTTAATGGGTTGATTATCTACTAAAAGATTAAAATAAACAGCTACTTTTCTAGGTGTTTCAGGCTTTCCAATCAACTGATTATCTGACACTTGATACATCCCAAGAGTTCCCTTTGATTGCAACCAATAAGGGTCTGTGTAATGTAAGTTATTTAATTTTACGGTTTGTTTAAACTCTTTTTTTTGGTTACTCTCTAGCAGCACATCTGTTTTTATTTTCTGGAGATTACTAGTTTCAAAATTCATTGATTCTAAATAAACAGGTACCTCAGAATTTCTGTTTAAAACTTCAATATTGATAGTTATATTTTCATCTGGAACACTACTAGAACTTTGTGCAGAAGCTTCTAGATATAATCCTGCACAAGCTTCAATAATTTTACTAATTTGTTCAGATTTAATTTTTTTCCAGTAAATATCCTTTAAAGATTGTATTTTCTGGTAGGCTTTCATTAAATCCTTTAAATGCTTGTAAGGTTCAGCAAAATTAAAATTCTTCTCTATTTCATATAATATATCTCCAATTTCTCCTCCCCCTTGAAGCCGATTCCAGGTAGTATTAATTCCAGCAAAAATATCATTAGAATCTTTAGGTCTATCACCTTTTAAGAATTCTAAAAATTCTTTTTGAGTTCCCCTAGTGGTTAGTCTACCAAAACCTTGACACAAATGCTGACTGCTAGCTAAAGCGGCTACCTCATTATTGGATAGTCCTTTTAACGGATAATAAATACCAACATCTACTGAAGTTAATTTACCCTCAGTAGCATTTTTAAATGCTTCTTCTGTTTTATAAAACCAAGAAGAGGTATTAAAATATACGCGTTTAGGTTGCCAAATATCTGTATATTTTAATTGACCTGAAAAATGTTTAGCATCGCCAACTAAATCAAAAGCCTCAAGACTTAACATGGCAGATGAAGTATGATGCCCATGAGTAGTCCCAGGAGTTCTATGATTAAATCTATTGATAACTACATCAGGCTTGAAGGTTCTTATAGCCCAAACTACATCACTTAAAACTTTTTCTTTATCCCAAATATCCAAGGTCTCTTCAGGGTGCTTAGAGTATCCAAAATCATTAGCTCTCGTAAAAAACTGCTCCCCACCATCTATTCTTCTGGCTGCTAAAAGTTCTTGTGTTCTAATTACTCCAAGTAATTCTCTGATTTCTGAACCTATTAAATTTTGTCCACCATCACCTCTAGTTAAAGACAAATAACCTGTTCTTGCTTTAACATGATTCGATAAATAAGATATTAAACGAGTATTTTCATCATCTGGATGTGCAGCTATGTATAAAGCAGTACCTAAAAAATTTAATTTCTGAATTTTCTCATAAATTTGATTTGATGATAATTTTTCAGGCTTTTGAGAAAAAATTGAAACAGTGAAGAGTAAAAATGAAAGAATGGCTACTATTTTTTTCATTATTGAAGGTAGTTTGATTGTTAACAAATGTAATATTTTAAATTTTCTCATAAAATTACCAATGGTTTTTTTAATCACTTTAAAAACCTGCTGATGTAATCGTTTTATCTTAGCAAAAAACTATCAACAATACAATTAAAATGTTGATAACAAAATTTTCAAAATCACTAAATTCGAATATCTTTGTAGAACAACCATACTTTAACAAATATCAAAATGAAATTTATCGTATCAAGCTCGCAATTATTAAAACAACTACAAGTTTTAGGTGGAGTTATTAACAGTAATAACACCTTACCTATATTAGATAATTTCTTGTTTGAAATTTCTGAAAATCAATTAAAAGTTTCTGCTTCTGATCTAGAAACAACTATGAGTGCAGTTGTTGCCATAGAATCTGATTCTTCAGGTTCCATTGCGGTATCAGCAAGATTACTTTTAGATACTTTAAAAACATTCCCAGACCAACCCCTAACTTTCAAAACTGAGGGTGATAGTATCATAGAGATTAGCTCTGATCAAGGAAAATATGATATGGCTTATTTTGGAGGAGACGAATTTCCCAAATCTGTAAGCTTACAATCTCCAAGTAAAACTATTGTTCCTTCAAATGTATTAGCAACTGCGATATCTAAAACAATTTTTGCTGCTGGAAATGATGATTTACGACCTGTAATGAGTGGGGTTTTCTTTCAATTTAGCACTGATAATTTAACATTTGTTGCTACAGATGCGCATAAATTAGTAAAATATACAAGGACAGATGTGACTGCTGATAAAACAGCTGAGTTTATTAT
This sequence comes from uncultured Flavobacteriaceae bacterium, assembly GCA_938084555.1. GTDB lineage: Bacteria > Bacteroidota > Bacteroidia > Flavobacteriales > Flavobacteriaceae > Polaribacter. Next base: position 8,255 of record CALKFR010000001.1, read on the forward strand.
GCCTAAGAAGCCTTTAAACCTATTGAAAGGTGTTTTAGGTGGAGAGGAAGATGTTATCATAGAATATAACGATGCAAATGCAAAATTTACATTTGAAAACTTTGTATTGATTTGCCGTTTAATTGACGGTAAATACCCAAATTATGAAGCTGTAATTCCAAAAGAAAACCCAAATAAATTAACTGTAGATAGAGCATCTTTTCAAAACTCTGTTCGTCGTGTTTCTATTTTCTCGAGCAAAACAACACATCAGATTCGTTTAAAAATGGCGGGTACTGAATTGAATATTTCTGCAGAAGATTTAGATTTTTCCAATAAAGCTGATGAACGATTAAATTGTGATTATCAAGGAGACGATATGCAAATTGGATTTAACTCTCGTTTTTTAAGTGAAATGTTAAGCAATTTAACCTCTAGCGAAGTTTTAATTGAAATGTCTTTACCAAATAGGGCTGGAATTCTAACTCCAATTGACGGAACTGATGAAGGTGAAAAAATTACCATGTTAGTAATGCCTGTGATGCTAAATAATTAACTGAGTTTTATTTGAATAATTTTACTGTTTTGTAAAATATATCCAAAAAATTCATTCAAAAACCACAATGAAACACTGAAAAGCACCAGTATATTGTTGTGGATTTTTTATTTTTAACCCATATAAAAATATTTTAATTTGAATTTCCTCGCGCATTTATACTTATCAGAAAGTTGTCCAAAGATTATGATTGGTAATTTTATAGCTGATCATGTTAAAGGAAATCAATTTACTCATTTAGATACAAAAATTCAACAAGGGATTAAATTACATCGACAAATTGACACTTATACAGATGCTCATAAAACTACAAGAATAAGTAAACGAAGGCTTAACAAACGTTATGGTTTGTTTTCTGGAATTGTTATTGATATCTTTTACGATCATTATTTGGCAAAAAATTGGAATAATTATTCAGCTATTCCTCTAGAAATTTACGTAAATTCAGTATATAATTTAGTAAACAGTTATGAAGAAATTTTACCAGAAAAAACATTACAAATGATGCCTTACATGGTAAAATATAATTGGCTTTACAACTATAAATATAAAGAAGGGATTAAAAGTGTTCTTGAGGGAATGAATAAAAGAACAAAAAATAAAGGTCAGATAGATTTGGCTATTCATGATCTTAGATTATTGGATACAGATTTTGAAAAAGATTTTGAATCATTTTTTCAAGATTTACAAATTTTTTCACATCAAAAAATTAAAGAATTACAAAACATACATTCATGAAAAAAATAACACTCATATTTATTATCAGCATTTTTATCTCATCATGTAATCAGGAGTCAGAAAATATTACTAAAGTAAAAGGTTTAGTAACAGAAAAAGCAATGGTAGTTTCTGCACGTATTGAAGCCTCTAAAATTGGAACAGAAATTTTAAAAAAAGGTGGAAATGCCTTTGATGCAATGATGGCTACTGAGTTAGCATTAGCTGTTAGTTATCCTGTTGCAGGAAATATTGGTGGTGGAGGTTTTATGGTTTACAGAAAAAATAATGGTGAAATCGGAGCACTAGATTACAGAGAAAAAGCTCCCTTGGCTGCCTTCAAAGACATGTATTTAGACAAAGAAGGAAATATCATTAAAGGAAGGAGTACTGCTGGAGCAACTGCTGTTGGAGTTCCTGGAACTATAGCTGGTGTATTTAAAGCTCAAGAAAAACTTGGTATTTTATCTGTTAAAGAGATTTTAACTCCAATAATAGCATTAGCAAATAAAGGAGTAGTGGTTACAAAAAAACAAGAAAAAAGAATTCTCAGACATCAAGAAGCTTTTAAAAAAGTAAATAAGGATTCAATTATTTTTATCAATAAATGGAAAGAGGGTGATACTATAAAATACGTTGCCTTAGCCAATACTTTAAAACGTATATTAAAAAATGGAAGAGATGAATTTTATAAAGGAGAAACCTCAAGAAAATTAGCCAAATTTATCCAAAGTAATGGAGGAATTATAACAGAAGAAGATTTAGCAAAATATGAGGCAAAATGGAGGACTCCAATCACCTTTATGTATGACAATTTAAAAATAACCTCCATGTCTCCACCCTCAAGTGGTGGGGTTTGTTTGGCACAAATAATGAACGCTATTGAACCTTATGATCTTCAGACTTATGGTCATAACTCTGTAAAAACTATGCAGGTAATAACAGAAGCTGAGAGAAGAGCTTACGCAGATCGAAGTTATTTTTTGGGTGATCCTGATTTTGTGAGTATTCCAAAAGATACATTGATAAGCAAATCCTATTCAAAAAACAGGATGCGCTCTTTTTCTTTTGATAAACCAACGGCTTCCAAAGATATTTCCTATGGCTCTGTTGAAATTATAGAAAGTATGGAAACCACACATTATTCTATTGTAGATCAATATGGCAATGCAGTTTCAGTTACCACAACTTTAAATGGTGGCTATGGGTCTAAACTTTATTCTTCAGAACTCGGTTTTTTTCTTAATAATGAAATGGACGATTTTAGTAGTAAACCAGGAGAACCAAATATGTTTGGCTTAATTGGGGCTAAAGCAAATGAAATTGCCCCTGAAAAGAGAATGTTAAGTTCCATGACACCTACAATTGTAGAAAAAGATGGTAAACTTTGGATGGTTGTTGGAACTCCAGGTGGATCTACAATTATTACCTCTGTTTTACAAACTATTTTAAATGTTCATGAATTTAAAATGGGAATGCAAGAAAGTGTAAATCAACCTAGGTTTCACCACCAATGGTTGCCAGATATGATTATGATAGAACCCAAACAATTTAACGAAAATGTTATTAATGAACTAAGACGTATTGGCTATACTATTGATGAACGAAACTCAAGAATTATAGGAAAAGTTGATGCTATATTAGTTTTAAAAAATGGGAAATTAGAAGCTGGAGCCGATCCAAGAGGAGACGATACAGCAATTGGATTTTAAAACTCGAATTTATATAACAATTTAAAAAAAAACAATGATTCAACCATTTCACTTAGCTATACCTGTAAAAAATTTAGAATTATGCAGGACTTTTTATAGAGATATTATTCAATGTACAGAAGGAAGAAGTGATACGCATTGGGTAGACTTTAATTTTTTTGGACACCAATTGGTAATTCATCAAAAAGATAATTTTATACCTCAACAAATTTCAAATCCAGTGGATGGTCATGATGTTCCTGTTCCTCATTTCGGAGTAGTTCTTAGCATGAATGATTGGGAAAAATTAAGTGAGCGATTAAAAAAAAATGGAACCGAATTTATTATAGAACCCACCATCAGATTTAAGGGTAAACCAGGTGAACAAGCTACATTATTTTTCAAAGACCCTGAGGGAAATGCTCTAGAATTTAAAGCTTTTAAAGATTTAAGTCAATTATTTGCAAGCTAAAGTGTGTGTGTTTTAGAGTCTCATATAGCTAAAAAACAAAAAAAACAAATCCGTATACAAGAATATGCGGTAGGAATATTTAATACAGTTGCAACAAAATCTGCGATTAAAAAAGCCATTAAAAAGAAACTTATTTTAGTAGATGGATTACCAACATCTACGGCAAGAATAATTGTTGGTGGAGAAGAAATAACTTTATTAAATCTGAAAAATAAGCCTTTAAGGAAACAATTAATTCTAAAACTAGCTATTGCTTTTGAAGATGATTACCTGGCGATAATAGAAAAACCCGCTGGTATTTTGGTGAGTGGGAATAAGTTCAAAACCATAGACAATGCTTTACAACAAAACCTAAAAAAAAGCTCACAACTAGATGCAGTTAGACCACGCCCAATTCATCGATTAGACTATCCAACTTCAGGCTTATTATTAATTGGAAAAACTAGTTCAAGCATACACGTATTAAATCAATTATTTGAAAATAAAAAAATTAACAAAAAATACCATGCGATAACCATCGGAAAGATGAATTATAAAGGATCTATCAAAACTAACGTCAATAAAAAAACAGCAATTTCTAATTACAAAAAAATACATACTGTAAAATCAAATCGATTTGAATTCTTAAATTTAGTAGAGCTTTCTCCAAAAACTGGAAGAAAACATCAATTAAGAATACATTTATGTAGTATTGGTAATCCAATTTTAGGAGATCAAGAATATGGAATAGAATCATTAATTTTAAAGGGTAAAGGATTGTACTTACATGCTTCTCAATTAGATTTTACACATCCATTCACGAAAGATAGATTATCTGTTAAATCTAATCTTCCAAAGAAATTTAAAATGATTCGTAAATAATTTTACCTTTAATACAAATAAAAATTATATTTCTATATTGTTATGTCATTACTTCATCTAAATTTTTATTTTTAAGAAAACTTATAAAAAAGCATGAAAAAATTTCTAAAAATAATTGTCCTAATTATAACTGTTTCAACAGTAGCTACAGTTCTTTATTGCTTCGTTAATAATGAATCGTTACCGAAAGGTACCTATGGAAAAGAGGCTGATGAATTAGCAGAAAAAATGATGTCATCCATCAATAAAAAAGCCTTTGATAATACAGAGATATTAACATGGAGTTTCAGAGGAAAACATCATTATGAATGGAAGAAACAAGAAGGATTGGTAAATGTTACTTGGGATAATAACTTTGTTACTGTAAATCTTAATGACTACTCAAAAAGTATTGGTGACAGTCCTAAACTTATTGAAACTGCTATAAAATTTTTTAATAATGATAGTTTTTGGTTGATAGCTCCTTATAAAGTGTTTGATGATGGTGTGGAAAGAAGTATCGTTAAAGTTGATGACAAAGATGCATTACTCATTAAATACACTTCTGGTGGAACAACACCAGGAGATTCCTATTTGTGGATTTTAGATGATAATTACACACCTGTTTCATTTAAAATGTGGACACAGATTATTCCAATTGGGGGTGTTTCCGCAACTTGGAATGATTTAATTACTGCAGATTCTGGAATTAAATTACCAAAATCACATACACTCTCAATTTTTGGATTTAAAATTAACATGGGCGTAGTAAAAGCATTCAACCCAAATGCAGATAAATTAGCTCATAATATGTTGAAAGCTATTAAACATGAGGCCTACAGAAATACACGTTATATAGATTGGAGCTTCAAAGGAAAACGTTTTTATAAATGGGATAAAAAAAGACATATCGTTGATGTTAAATGGAACGATGCTAGGGTATTATTACATCCAAATGAATTAACTAAAAGTACTGTTTATCTCAATGATAAAGAAGTTTCCTTTAATGATAATCTTGTAAAAAGAGCTCTCAGATTTTTCAATAATGACAGCTTCTGGTTAGTAGCTCCTCACAAATTATTTGAACCTGGAATTTATCGCAGTATTAGAATGATTGATGGTAAGGAGGCATTGCATGTTAAATATTCTAAAGGAGGAACAACACCTGGAGATTCTTACCTATGGATATTAGATGAAAACTACTTACCAACAAGCTATCAAATGTATCTTCAAAAAATGAAAAAAATAGGGACTTCGGTAACCTGGGAAGATTGGACTCTAACTGAATCAGGTACTTTATTACCTAAAAATCATATATATTTGAGTGGTAAAACAATAAATATGGGAGAGGTAAAAGGATATAATTAAATGAATTCAAAAATAATTTCAAACGGAATTTTAAGAGCATTAGCAATCATACTGGGAGTTATTGGGCTTGGATATTTTTTATTGACCATTCAATCTGTTTTAGTTTATATAATTATAGCTGCCATCATTGCATTGATTGCAAAACCTATAATCTCATTTTTAAGAAAAAAACTTAAATTTCCTAATATTGTTGCCGTTATTAGTACAATGGTTCTTTTTGTGACTCTAATTCTCGGAATTACTGGAATGTTCATCCCTTTAGTTATAGAACAGGGAGAGAGCCTTTCTTTACTGAAAACAACAGCATTAGAAGAAAATATAGGGAATCTAATTACACAAGCGAACGATTACTTCACCTCTAAGAACATCAATATTTTAAGTGAATTACAAAGTGCCGATGTATTTACAAGTTTAAAAACTATCCCTAATGTACTAAATTCGATAGTTGGAGCACTTGGGTCCTTCAGTATTGGACTTTTCTCTGTATTATTTATTTCTTTCTTTTTTATGAAAGATAGTAGACTATTTAAAAATGCTTTATTAATACTGATACCTATTGGTACTGAAAAAAAATTCTCTCACTCACTCGAAAAAATAAACGATTTATTATCACGCTATTTTATTGGCTTAGTCATTCAAATATCTATTTTATTTGTTATTTACACTCTAATACTATTAATCTTTGGAGTATCTAATTCGGTAGTGATAGCTTTCTTATGTGCACTTCTTAACATTATTCCATACATTGGGCCATTGATTAGTGCATTTCTAATGATTATTCTAACGATGACAAGTGGTTTAAGTCAAAACGTTGATTTTCAATCAGAGATTCTTCCAAAAACTATTTATGTTATGATCGGTTTTGTTTTTGCTCAGGTCGGGGATAATTTTGTCAGTCAGCCCATCATATTTTCAAAGACTACGAAGTCTCACCCATTGGAAATTTTCTTAATAATTATCATTGGTGGTCTATTAGCAGGTCCATTAGGGATGATAATAGCGGTTCCTTCTTATACAGTTTTAAAGGTTATCTTAAAGGAATTTATGTCTGATAATAAGATTGTTTCATCACTTACTAAGGAAATTTAAACTATTGAACGAAAGAATTTTACAACAAGATATTCAAGAGCATATCAACAAGCATTTAAAAACGGATATTCATAAATTAATTTTAAAAGGTGTTCCTTTTGAAGGAGTTACAGTACAAGAAATTGCCAATCAGGTGATTTGTAAGCAAAAGTCAGAAAAAAAATTACCAAGTTGGTTCGATACCAAAAATATTTATTATCCAACAAAAGTAAGTATAGAACAAACATCTTCAGAGACTGCAGCTAAATATAAAGCATCTATGGTTTCAGGTAAAAGACTGCTAGATTTAACAGGTGGTTTTGGGGTAGATTCTTTTTACTTTTCTTCGTCTTTTAACACCGTTGACCATTGTGAAATAGATACAAATCTCTCTAAAATAGCAGCACACAACTTTGAACAATTAAATAAAAAAAATATTACTTGTTTAGCTGAAAACGGAATTGAATATCTTAAAAAAACAAATGACTTTTTTGATGTTATTTATGTAGATCCTTCAAGAAGAAGCGATTCTAAAAGAAAGGTTTTTTTATTAAAGGATTGTGAACCAAATATTCCAAAATATATTGATTTATTATTCAACAAAACCAAAACAATACTCATAAAAAACTCACCAATTTTAGACATTACAAGTGCAACAAATGAATTAAAATTTGTAAGAGAGATTCATATTATTGCTATTAACAATGATGTAAAAGAATTACTGTATTTATTGGAAAAAGAATTCAATGGAAAGATCATGATAAAAACTGTAAATTTTTCAAAAAAAAATACTGAAGAATTCAACTTCATCTCTAATAATAAATCTACTTCAAATTATAAAGAACCCCAAGATTACTTATACGAACCTAATGGAGCTATTTTAAAATCTGGCGGGTTTCATGAAATTACAACTCAATTTAATGTTTACAAAATCCATCAACATTCACATTTATATACATCAAAAAAGAATATAAAATTTCCAGGCAGAAGGTTTAAAATACTTGCTGTTCTTCCCTACGATAAAAAGAAAATAATAAAATTATTACCCAACAAAAAAGCCAATATTACTGTAAGAAATTTCAATAAAACAGTAGCCCAAATCAGAAAAGAATTAAAAATTAAAGATGGAGGTGATGACTATTTGTTTTTTACAACTAACCTGTATAATAAATTAAGTTGTATCCATTGTAAAAGACTTCAGTAGTTTGTGATTAAAATAATTTAAAAAACACCTCATTAACTCCCATTAATAAAGGCTTTTAACTATTTATACCATATTTTTCACTAAGTTTGTTATTATAACTTTACGAGTTATCTCATGCAAACAAACACCTACCAAGGACTTCAAATTATTAATAAAACACAATCAATTACCTCAGATGAATTAGTGGTTGAAGCCCCTTTGCAAATCAATATTAACAACGAATCGTATACGGTAGTTATGAGAACTCCAGGTAATGATCAAGATCTAGTTCTTGGGTTATTGTATGCTGAAGATATTTATAAAAACTCGCTTCCAATACCTTTTGAAATCATTGAAGAAAAATCCAAAATTCCAAGTATTGTAAATGTAACTATAGCACCAAATATTTTGGGAAAAGGGTACTTAAATAAAAGAACCTTATTGTCTGTTTCTTCTTGTGGTATATGCGGAAAACAACAACTAGAAGACATAAAAGTTAGTGGTGATAAAATTGAACAAAAAATATTTTTTTCTTCTGAAAACTTATTAAAAATGTTTGCTCCTTTGCAAAAGAAGCAGGAAACTTTTAAAAAAACTGGCGGAAGCCATGCTGCAGGTATTTTTAATCATCAATTTAAATTACTTGCAAGTAGAGAAGATATTGGAAGACACAATGCAGTGGATAAATGTATCGGTAGTTTATTGAAAAAACAACAATTAAAAAGTGGAATGTATTTATTAGTAAGCGGACGTGTTTCTTATGAAATTGTTTCCAAAGCTTTTTTGGCAAAAATACCCGTAATAATTGCTGTTTCAGCCTGTTCATCAATGGCAGTAGATTTTGCCAAAGAATTTGGTATTTGCTTAATAGGATTTACAAGAGAGAATAAAATGACTGTCTATGCCAACCCTAGTTTTTTAGAAAAAAAATAAAATATGAGTACTAAAAAAATACATGCACAACCACCTAAAAAACTAACAGGTATAGAATTAGAAAAAATTCCCTCTTCGGCTGTTGGGATTTCAGCTATAAAATCTGCTATTACTCATATAAAAGACGAAGTGGGTTTAAAAAAAGGCCTTAGATTACTAGCTAATTTAAACCAAAAGAATGGATTTGATTGCCCAGGATGTGCCTGGCCAGATCCAGACGAAAAAAGAGCATTCCTAGCAGAGTATTGTGAGAATGGGGCCAAAGCTGTAGCTGAAGAAGCAACAAAAAACAGAGTCTCACCTCTTTTTTTCGCAACCCATTCAATTTCAAAATTATCAAAATTATCTGATTATGAAATAGGAAAAAAAGGACGAATTACTCATCCAGTTGTTGTTTATGAAGGAAGAAACCATTATGAGGAAATTTCATGGGAAGATGCTTTTAGTATGATAGGCACTGCATTAAAATCGTTACCATCACCAGATGAAGCAATTTTTTATACCTCAGGAAGAACAAGTAATGAAGCTGCTTTCTTATATCAATTATTTGTGCGAAAGTTTGGTACTAACAACTTACCCGACTGTTCTAATATGTGTCATGAGTCTAGTGGTGTAGCTCTTACTGAAACTCTAGGAATTGGAAAAGGATCTGTAACCTTAGAAGATTTTAATCATGCAGAATTGGTTATAGTAATGGGGCAAAACCCAGGCACAAACCATCCCAGAATGTTAACTGCACTAGGAAAAACAAAAAAAAGAGGGGGTAAAATCATAACAATTAACCCTTTACCTGAAGTTGGATTAATGAGGTATAAAGACCCTCAAAACCCAATTAAATGGATTGGTAAAGGACAGAAACTAACCGATATTTTTTTACAAGTAAAAATAAATGGAGATGTTGCATTGTTAAAAATAATTTTAAAATTATTGTGGGAAAAAGAACAGAAATTTCCTGGAACTATTTTTGATCATGAATTTATCAATTCAAATACTTTGGGATATGATGATTTAATAAAAGATTTAGAAACCTACTCTATTGAAGAATTAATTCCTCAGACTGGTATAGATCTTGAAATTATTAAAGAAGCTGCAACATTAATAGCAGCAAAGAAAAAAATAATTATCTGCTGGGCCATGGGATTAACCCAACACAAAAACTCTGTAGATAATATTCGTGAAGTTGTAAATTTATTATTACTAAAAGGTAGCATTGGTAAAAAAGGAGCGGGCACATGTCCAGTTCGAGGTCATTCAAATGTTCAGGGAGATAGAACCATGGGAATTTGGGAAAAACCAAAAAAAGAATTTCTAGATAATTTAGAAAAAGAATTTAATTTTAAAGCTCCTAGAAATCATGGATATGACGTTGTAGATGCCATTGAAGCTATGCATCAAAAAAAGGCGAAGGTTTTTATTGGTATGGGTGGTAACTTTCTCTCTGCTACTCCAGATACAGAATATACTGCCAGAGCCCTTCAAAATTGTGAACTAACCGTACATGTATCTACTAAATTAAACAGGAGTCATTTAATTCACGGAAAAAAAGCATTGATTCTTCCATGCTTGGGAAGATCTGAAAAAGATATTCAAAAAAAAGGAGTTCAATTTGTAAGTGTAGAAAACTCAATGGGAGTTGTACATTCTTCCTCAGGACATTTGGAGCCTTTATCTGAAGCTTTACTTAGTGAACCAGCCATTGTAGCTGGTATGGCAAAAGCAAGTCTATCTAATACTTCCCTCAATTGGTCTGAATTAATTAAAGACTACGACAACATTAGAAACAAAATTGAGGCTACTATTCCAGGTTTTGAAGATTTCAACACACGAATTAGAAATAAGGGAGGTTTTTATTTACCAAATAATGCCAGAGACCAAGACTTCTCTCCTACGCTAACAGGTAAAGCTAATTTTACACTCAATAAGATTTCAGATATCACCCTGAAAAAGGATCAATTTATGATGATGACCATTAGAACTCATGATCAATACAACACAACCATATACGGGCTAAATGATAGGTATCGTGGCATTATAAATGAACGCAGGGTTATTTTCATGAACCCCTCAGACATGAAAGAGCAAGGATTAGAAAAGCTAGATCCTGTAGATTTAGTTAGTCATTTTAGCAAAGAAAAACGTACCGCAAAAAAATTCCTAGTAATTCCTTACAATATCCCAAAACAATGTACAGCTACCTATTTTCCTGAGGCAAATGTCTTGGTACCTATTCAAAGTAAGGCTAGAATTAGTAATACACCAACCTCAAAAACCATCATAATTACGATTCATAAAAAAACAGAAAAAAATAATTTATAAAAATTTATTAATCAAAATTATAAACCTTATATTTTTCTGAATTATTCTTATGTATTCTTAAGAACTAAATGAATCTAAGTTTTAAAACTTGAGAGATACCTATAATCATGTATGTAATTATTATTTATTAAATTAGGTGCAGATAAGTCGTATAAATCAGTAGCGCATTTAATTCAATTTAATTAATTATGAAAAAAATTGACCGAAGAAAAGCAATAAAAAATTTAACTATTGGACTTAGTGGAGCTACGCTTCTTTCTACCCCACTTAGCGGATTTGCAAATACAGAAGCAAATTCAAAAACGATTCCTTCAAAAGGATTTGGAAACCCTGGTATTGAAAATCCTGT
>CALKFR010000002.1 GCA_938084555.1 uncultured Flavobacteriaceae bacterium
AATGCCCAAAAATCAAATCTTGGTGCTGAGACTTCTATCATAAGATCTAGTAACATCATTATAAACCCACCAAGTAAAGATTGAGCAAATATATTTTTATGAAGTATTGAGCTTATATCAGCAGTAATTATGGTTAATACAGCCCAATTTACACATATCATCAAAGGGACTCCAGCTAATTTTAATCCTAGATTATCTCCATAGGAATATGATCCAAAAATTAAACCATAATTGACACCCAAATATTCGGTTATAAATCCAATTACAAATGGAATAAAAAAAGCTAATAAAAATGTATTACGTATATGTTCCGCACACCAAATGATAAGAATAACATACATGGAGAGATTAATTGGTGTTAATTTTAAAAACCACTCAGAATTTGAAGATAAAATTCCTAGAATTCCGGAAATATTAAAAAGCCAAATAATAAGAATAGATATTATTATTTTATATTTTGAAATCATGTATTCTTTACTATTAATTCTGAAACAATTTTACCAGAAAGCAAACACAATGGTATACCCCCACCAGGATGAACACTTCCTCCACAAAAATAAAGGTTTGAAATTTGCTGACTAAAATTTGGGTGCCTTAAAAAAGCAGCATATTTATTATTACTAGATGCACCATATAAAGCTCCTTGATAAGAATTCGTTTTTGTTTCAATTAATCTAGGGTCCAAAACATATTCAAATTCAATTATATCTTTTAAGTTCACCGATAAAGCATCAGATAGTTTTTTAATAATATTTACTCTAACACTATTTATGATTGAATCCCAATCTTGACCTGTATTACTCGGAACATTTACCATAACAAACCAATTCTCACAACCTTTTGGAGCGTCAGATTTATTTTCCTTGGAGGTTATATTTACATATACGGTAGGATCTTTATACACATGTTGTTTTTTAAAAATATAGTCAAATTCTTGCTTATAATCTTCAGAAAAAAATATATTATGTAAATCTAACGATTGAAATTCTTTTCTTATTCCCCAATAAAATATTAAAGCAGAACTAGATCTTGGTTGTCTTAAAATTTTTTCGGGTGATTTATGACCTTTTAATAAAAGTCTGTAAGTAGGAACAACATCACTATTTGAAATTACAAAATCTGAAAAAAAATCTTTGCCATTTGAAAAAATTCCAACAGCCTTGTTATTTTTTGTATGAATTTTATCGACTCTAGAATTAAAATGAAATTTGACCCCTATATCTAAAGCTAATTGATAAATACTTTGGGTAATTGAGTGCATACCTCCGTTAGGAAAAAAAGTGCCATAGTATTGCTCTAAATGAGGAATCATAGACATAATACCAGGAGTTTGATAAGGAGAAGAACCATTATAGGTAGCAAACCTATCAAATAATTGAACTAATCTAGAATCCTCAAAATTTTTGGTATTATAATCATGTAAAGTTGAGTTTATATCAAGACTATTTATATTAAAGATTGCTTTTATTGTATTCTTTGTAAAATAAGTAGAAAGTTTATGTAAAGACTTCTCTAAAAATAATGAAGACGTTAAATCATATTTTTTTTTACTTCTATCAAAATAGCGAAGCAATTTTTCCTCTTCAACATTAAAAGTTTTTGACGCGGTTACAGCAAATTTTTTAACATCAGATTTTGCTTCAAAAATAGTACCGTCTTTAAAAAAATAATGACATGACGTTTCTTTTTTTTTGTATGAAAAATAATCTTCTGTGTTTTTTTTTGAAATAGAAAAAAGCTCTTCAACTAATTGAGGCATAGTAAATAAGGAAGGCCCCATATCAAAACGATACCCCTTTTTAGAAAAATCAGTCAATTTTCCACCTGGATAATCGTTAGATTCAAAAACTTCAACTTTAAAACCTGAATTTTGAAGATGAATTGCTACAGCTAAACCTGCAATACCGGCACCAATAACAATTGCTTTTTTAGGTTTTTTTTTACTCAAACCTAAATTTTTTTTGGTTTTCTAAAATATTTAAGAGGTACATATAACATTCCAAAACATTCACCATCATTTTTTACTAACTTCTTATGATGAATTTTATGAGCTTTTCTTAAACCTAATAAATACCTATTTTTTGTGTGTTTAAACCATTTAAACCTTTGGTGAATTAATACATCATGTACCAAGAAATAGGCAGCACCGTAAAACATAATTCCAAAACCTATAGCCGCAAGGAAATATAGTTGTTGTTCCATTCCATAGTAGATAGATAATGAACTAGGTAATGCAAAAATGATAAAAAAAAGATCATTTTTCTCAAATATATTTTTATACTTAGGCTGATGATGATCTTCATGTAAATACCATAAAAAGCCATGCATTACAAATTTATGAGTACACCAAGTGATGCCCTCCATTACCAAAAAAGTAACTAAAGAGGTTAAAACTAATAGTATCATTAAATCATATTTAATTTATACTTTACATAACTCCTTGCTAGTAAATTTATTTTCATTGGATCAGATATTCTAACCCTTGTTTCAATAATTTCTGAAGAAGGAACACTACTCAACTTCTTTAATAATCTTCTGTAATATCTGTAAGCCATATAAACACCAAACTTGGCTTCTACTGGTAATTTTAGAATACCATGATTAAAAGCATAATCAAAGTCATCTTCTATTTCCTTGATAATAAGTTGTTTTGAAGCTGTATCTAAAGAAGATAAATCTACATTTGGAAAATAAGAACGGTTAAGTAATTCAAAATCATCTTTTAAATCTCTTAAAAAATTAACTTTTTGGAATGCTGATCCCAATCTCATAGCAGCATCTTTTAGTTCATTATATTTTTTATCATCACCATCAACAAAAACTTTTAGACACATTAGACCAACAACATCAGCAGAACCATAAATATATTCATTATACTCTTCTTTAGTTTGATATTCAGTCTTGGATAAATCTGCACGCATACTCTTAAGAAAAGCCTTAACAAGATCGTCAGTTATATTGTATCGCTTAACTGTAGCTTGAAATGAATTTAAAATAGGGTTTAAACTTATACCATTTTCAAGAGCTTTATAATATTCGTTTTCAAAATCATCTAATAATTCTTCTTTTTTATAATCATGAAAAGTATCTACAATTTCGTCGGCAAAACGAACAAAACCGTAAATATTATAAATTGCTGATCTGATACTAGTGGATAACATTTTTACAGCCAATGAAAAAGATGTACTGTATTTTTTTGTAACTAGTTTACTAGTATCGAAACTTACTTCATCAAATAATTCCTTCATTATACTTTTATTTTTTGTATTAACTCAGCTGTAATTTTCCCTGATATAAGTGAGGGAGGAACTCCAGGGCCAGGAACGGTGAGCTGTCCTGTAAAATATAAATTTTTTACTCTTTTACTTTTTAGTTTAGGTCGTAAGAATGCAGTCTGTAATAAAGTCATTGCCATACCATAGGCATTTCCTTTGTATGAATTGTATTCTGACTTAAAATCGTTTACACAAAATGATTCATTAAATATAATATTATTTTGAATTGATTGTTGTGTTTTTTGTTCAAATCTTTCAATGATTTTTTTAAGATAAGTATTTCTTAGTTCAGGGTTATCATCAATATTAGTTGCAATGGGCATAAGTATGAATAGAGCATCACAGCCTTTAGGAGCCATAGAAGTGTCTGTTTTTGATGGAACATTTACATAAAATAAGGGATGTGTAGGCCATTTAGGGTCATCATAAATCTCTATAGCATGTTTTTCAAAATCAGCATCGAAAAATAAATTATGGTGTTCTATGTTTTCTAGCTTTTTATCCAATCCTATATAAAACAATAAAGAGGAAGGAGCAAAAATTTTCTTATCCCAATATGCTTCTGTATGTTGTCTATATTTAGTATCTAATAACGTCTCAGAATGATGGTAATCTGCTCCACTTAACACAATATCTGATTCAATAAAAATATCATTAGTAATTAAACCCGTTGCACAATTATTATCAACAACAATTTTTTCAACTGGATGATTTAGGTTTATTGAAACTCCTAACTCAATAGCTAAGGATTCCATCCCTTTAATAACTTGATACATTCCTCCTTTAGGATGCCATGTTCCAAGACCGAAATCAGCAAAATTCATAAAACTAAAAAAAGAAGGGGTCTTGCTGGGTTTTGCTCCCAAAAACAATGAAGGAAACTCTAGAGTTGAGATTAACTTTGGATTACTAAAATTTTTTCTAACTTCTTGACTTATGTTTTTAAAAAATTGATCCAAACGAAGAACAGTATCTTTAGTAACTAGTTCTAAAGGAGAGATTCCTGGAGCATTATATAAAATTTTATTAACTGCTATTTCATAATTATCTTGAGCCTTTTTAATGAATTTTTTTAATTTAATTCCGCTACCTTTTTCTATACGTTCAAATTCATTACAGATCTTATCCATACAGTCTCCAATAGTTATAATATCATCATCAAAGAATATTTTATAGGCAGGGTCGAGTTTATCGATTTGATAATAATCTGATGTTTTTTTATCAAAGTCTGAGAAAAACCGATCAAATACATCTGGCATCCAATACCAAGATGGGCCAATATCAAAAGTAAATCCATTTTTGATTAATTGTCTAGCACGTCCACCTACAGTATCATTTTTTTCATAAATAGATACTTGATGACCGGCTTGTGCTAGATAACAAGCGGCAGATAAAGAGGAAATTCCAGAGCCAATTATTTGTATTTTTTTACTCATCAATAATGTTTATAAAACAAATATAACTATTTGCCTTACACGATTAATTATATGTTTTACAAAAGAATAATATGCTTAGAAAATTTATATTTCTTTTAACAATTCAGAAATTGAAGGGTAAAGGGAGATCTGAGATTTAAAATTATTAGAACTAAACTGCATTACTTTTTTACCTATGGCAATGAGAGAATGTGAAGATAGACTAATAATATTATCCATAGTATCAAAGTATTCAACAATATCATCCTCATAAGGTCTGACAGTCATTGAGGTAACAAAAGTAATTTTATCATGGATGTCAAAAAATATATTAAGATTGTTTAAAGGCAGGTTTTGACCCAAATATATTGTTCTATGACCACGAAGAACTAGTTCATAGTTTAAATACAATAAGCCTAACTCATGAATTTCGTTCTCAGGAAGAAACAATATATATACATTATCACTTGAAATTTGAGTGTATTTAAGTTCATCAGTATTAATTTGAATTTTTTGAGTGATTAAGTTTGATATAAAATGTTCGTGAACTGGAAGTATGGTTTCAGTTTGCCATAATAAACCTAAATGCTCCAAAAAAGGGATAAAAACATCTTTAAATATTTCTCCAAAATTTTTTTTATTTAATAAGCTATTATAGGTATTGTTAAAAAGTACTTTATCAAACTTAAACATTGATAATTTTAAAGAATTAATAGCATCATCATTGAGTGAATTGTTAAATGCCAACTCTCTAGCAGTATTGTTTATATGCTCATCACTCATCTTAGAAATTTTAGAAATCTTATAATTGTTATTATTTAACAATACAATATTTAAAAGTTTCTGTAAATGTTGATGAGAATAAAACCTGATGTTTGTTTTTGATCTTTCGGGAGATAATAAATTATAACGCTTTTCCCATATGCGAATAGTATGGGCCTTTATTCCTGAAATATTTTCTAAATCTCGAATATTAAAATTCTTTTTTATATTATCCAAACAATAATTTTTTAAAAAAAATTGAGCTTTAAAGGTAATATTTAATTTTAAAAAATAAAATAATTGTAACTTATTGGTATAATAAGAGACTCATAATAAACTAAACTTAACAGTGCAAACCCAATTAGAAAAAAATTTCTTGAATGATTTTGAAAAAAATCAAAATATTGTTCATAAAATTTGTAGGATTTATACTTCAAATCAAGATGAACATAATGACTTATTTCAGGAAATTACAATACAAATCTGGAAAAACTACTCTAAGTTTAGAGGAGAATCAAAGTTTAGTACATGGATGTATAGAGTTTCTCTAAATACCGCTATTTCATTATACAGAAAATCAAGTCGTAGAATAAAAACTCAAGATTTTAGTGATGTAAGCTTTAAAATAAAATCTGTTGATTATGACGACACAAAAGATGTACAATTAAAAACTTTGTACAATGGAATTCGAGAATTAAATGATATTGATAAAGCTTTAATTTTTTTATACTTAGAGGATAAACCCTATAAAGAAATTGCTGAAACTTTAGGAATTACAGAAGTAAATGCCAGAGTAAAAATGAATAGAACGAAAGAAAAACTTAAAAAAATATTAAACCCATAAAAATAAAATGTATGGATTTAGCTAATTATAAGAAAGTCTGGAAGAACCAGCCTGAAGAACAAAATAAAATTTCTGCTTTAGAAATTTATAAAATGACTCAATCAAAATCTAACTCTACAGTAAAGTGGATTTTTATAATTGGACTTCTTGAATTTGTTTTTTGGTTTGCCATAAATCATTTGGGAACTAAAAATGGAGCTCTTGACCCATATAAAAAATTAAATCTCATTAACTTTATAGAAAATTTCAACTATTTCCATTATGTAGTAGTAGTGTTATTTTTAATACTCTTCTACAGAAATTTTTCATTAATATCCACTGTAGACAACACAAAAAAGTTGATGACAAATATCTTATTAGTTAGAAAAACAGTAAAATGGTATGTGTATTATAATTTGATAAATGTGGTAGTTTTTTCAATTATTTTAAATATTTTAATTTTTAATACACCAGACGGAATTAATATTCTTTCAGGTATTGACAATGAAAGTTTTAATCAAGAACACATGAAGTCTGTTTTTATAATAGTTGAAATAGTATTAATAGCTATTATGTTACTAATATTATGGCTTTTTTACTACCTTCTCTATGGAATTCTGTTAAAAAAATTAAATAAAAATTACAAATAATTAAAAAAATTGAATGAAATAAGTTAAAAAAAGCCTCTGTGAATCAGAGGCTTTTTTATTCTTTAAAAACTTTCAATTCGTATACTAATTTTTCTAACATTTCTTTAGAAAAATCTAGGTGAGTAACTATTCTAATTTTACCATCACCCATCGGAGTTAATAAAATATTTTTTTTAGCCATACTGGTAATAAAATCATCAGCGTTTAAATGGTCTTTCACATAAAAAATAATAATATTAGTTTCAACAGGTTCTACTTTTTTTATGTAAGACAAAGAATTTAATACCTGTTCTATATTTTTTGCTTTTTGGTGATCTTCAGCTAATCTATTTATATTGTTATCTAAAGAATATATTCCTGCTGCAGCTAAAAAACCTACTTGACGCATAGCACCACCAAATAATTTTCTAATTCTAAGGGCTTTAGCTATATGTTCTTTAGATCCCAATAATATTGAACCTACAGGAGCGCCCAAGCCTTTAGATAGACAAATTGAAATTGTATCAAATAACCCACCATACTGTTTTGGGGTTTCATTTTTTACAACTAAAGCGTTAAATAACCTAGCACCATCTAGGTGATAATCTAAATTTTGATCTAAACACACTTGTTTTATCTTCTTCAATTCTTCGAAATCCCAACAAGCACCTCCTCCTTTGTTTGTTGTATTTTCTACACATACCAATCTAGAAAATGGAACATGAATATCTGCTCTTCCTGCTGAAGCATCTTTCAATTGCTCTGCTGTAAACATTCCTCTGTCTCCATCAATTAGCCTACAAGATACTCCTGAATTAAATGCAGCTCCTCCTCCTTCATAATTGTAAACATGTGCCCATTTATCACAAAAAAGCTTGTCACCTGGCTGAGTATGTAATTTTATTGCTGTTTGATTTGCCATAGTTCCAGAGGGAAAAAACAAGGCATCTTCCATACCAAAAAGATCAGCTGCTTTTTCTTGAAGAATAGTAACTGTTGGGTCACTCTTAAAAACATCGTCACCAACTTTAGCACTCATCATGGCATCCAACATACCACTTGTTGGCCTTGTAACTGTATCGCTTATTAAATCTATCTTCATTTTTAATTGTTTCCAATGGGAGACCCGTCTGGAATTTTTGGAGTTATTGGTTTCTTAAATTTAGTTGGATTCTTTTTAAAATCAGAAATCATTCGAAGCATTTCTTTTTGATATGTTTTTTGTATTCCTGTAGTTTTTGAATTGTTTAGTAATGAGTTTATTTTGTCAATTTTATCATTTACAATAGCATTCACCTGCCAATACATCTCTTGATTAGATGATAAATGAAACAAATGGTTCAGTACTTGGTAGTTTACTATATTTTGTAATTCTTGATAATAAGAATCTTTATATGATTTTTTAAATGAATTTGTGATTAGTACATCTAAGACTTCGACCAATCCTAGCTGAGTTTTATCTAAGCTTTTATGTTGAACCAGTCTAGTTACTCTCTCCGGATGCAATAATAATCCTAAAGTCATTGATGAAGCGGTTTCAACAGCTCCAAAAGGATCAAAAGCCACTCCTGTTTTACTTTTAAAAGATTCTCTAGTTCTTCCATAATTAAATGCTCTTGGAGGAAATAATTTTAATAATTGTTTTGGAATCGCTAATTCTTCAACGCTCAATGTCTTGATAACGGAAACCAAGGCCTTTCTTTCTAATTCTCCGGGTATTCTTTTCACAATAGTGTTACCATCATCTTTTAAAGCATAGGTGTAATCTAAACCTCCTATAACTTTGGTAACCCCTTCAGTCTGATATCTATGTAAAAAGTACAATGGAACAAAAACATCCTCTAAGACTGAATACGGTTGGTTAGATTTAATATTATCTTTTGAAAAATTTGCTATTGAATTTCTTCTTATAGATAATAAATTTTCTAATTCTTCAGATACATCCGCTCCGTTATCCCATAAATGAGCATAAGCATGTGCGCTACCCATAGGCCTAGCATCTTGGTCTGTGATAAAACGTGCACCATTCTTAAAAGCATCATCTAATATTTTTTTTAAATTGGCCTCTTCATTTGTATTAAATTCAGAATAAGAATAAGCAATAGATACTTTATCCCAATCTCCAATTTTAGTATCATATACATCTGAAAAATCTACGCTACCATCATTGAGAGAAAGTGTTGGATGAGGATAATCCATAACTGATGATCTGCCCTTAGAGCTTGCTGCAAAATTATGAGCAAGACCAATAGTATGCCCTACTTCATGGGCAGACAATTGTCTAATTCTAGCTAAGGCCATTTCCAAAGCAAACTGATCACTTGTATTATCATTAGCATAAGGTGCTTGTAAAGCTTGAGCTATTAAAAAATCTTGACGTATTCGAAGTGAACCGAGACTTACATGTCCTTTAATGATTTCACCTGTTCTAGGATCAGAAACAGAACTACCATAGCTCCAACCTCTTGTTGATCTATGCACCCATTGAATTACATTATATCTAACATCTAATAAATCTGCATCTTCTGGTAACATTTTCACTTGAAATGCATCAATAAACCCAATAGACTCGAATGCTTGATTCCACCATCTAGCACCATCTAATAAAGCAGATCGAACAGGCTCAGGAGTACCTCTATCTAAA
>CALKFR010000003.1 GCA_938084555.1 uncultured Flavobacteriaceae bacterium
AATATGCCAATGTTCTGAAGGCGAATACTCTCTTAAAAATTTCTTTATTTTTTTTGAAACTATCAATCCACCAAATGTTAACAGAATATCTGGCTGTAGTGATTCAAATTCTTCCTGACTTAGATTGAAGATAAGATTGTCTATGGAGTTGATAAATCTTTTATTATTGAGATTTGATGTAGTTTCTGTTAATACCAATACTGAAGGATCATCCGCTACTTTATCTAATAATAATTCTAATTTTTTATTTGGATAATGAACTCCCACTAAAATCATTTTCTTACTTGCACTATTCCAAAGTTGAGCTAAATTATTATAATCGATATTACTTTCAGCCTCTGATTTTTCTATTTTAATTGAAAAATCTTTCATTTTACTAACCGTTTCATAAAGTGGTTCATCAAAAGGTGCATTGATATGAATAGGACCTTTTACTTTATGAAGTAATGAAAAAGCTTTCGACAACTTTGCACTATTCTTATCAAAATCATTTTCTTTCAAATTTGCACTAAATAAGATATGATTATGAAATACATTTTCCTGACGGATGGTTTGCCCATCACCAATATCAATGAAATGAGGAGGTCTATCTGCAGAAATAACAACTATAGGAATCTGACTGTAATATGCTTCTGCAATTGCTGGATAATAATTTAACAAGGCAGAGCCTGAAGTACAAACTAATGCTACAGGCTTTTGTTTTTGTTGGGCAATACCCAAGGCAAAAAAAGCAGCACAACGCTCATCAACAATACTTAGCGTTTCAAAAGCATCATGATTAGAAAAACCAATAGTTAAAGGTGCATTTCTAGATCCAGGAGAAATAACAATGGTTTGTATATCAAATTGGCGACATGCAGCGATGATAGTTTGAGCTAATTCTTTCTTAGGATACATTTTTGATACAAAAATTGTTCGATACTTATTTACAAAGTTACTGCCTTTATCTAGGATTTAATTATTAAAATAAAAAAATCAGGAAATAAAAAAGTAAATCACTTATTATTTCCTGATTCTAACTGTTAAACTAAATTAGAATTTTAATTTCCTTTTTGATAATCAGCTAAAAACTTCGCCAAACCACTATCTGTTAATGGGTGTTTTAATAAGCCTGTGATCGCACTTAAAGGACCTGTCATCACATCTGCACCTATTTTAGCACAGTCAATGATATGCATTGTATGTCTAACCGATGCAGCTAATATTTGAGTATCGTACATATAATTATCATAAATTAATCGAATCTCAGAAATTAAATTCAATCCATCTGTAGAAATATCATCTAAACGTCCTATAAAAGGAGACACATAGGTAGCTCCAGCTTTTGCCGCTAATAAGGCTTGACCTGCAGAAAAAACTAAAGTAACATTGGTTTTGATCCCTTTATCTGAAAAATATTTACAGGCTTTTACACCATCAGCTATCATAGGGAGCTTCACAACAATTTGTGGATTTAATGCAGCTAAAGCTTCACCTTCTTTTACCATACCTTCAAAATCAGTAGAGATTACCTCAGCTGAAACATCTCCATCAACTTCATCACAAATTGCTTTATAATGATTAATAATATTTGCTTCACCTGTGATTCCTTCTTTAGCCATTAAAGAAGGATTTGTAGTAACTCCGTCTAATATTCCAAGTGCTTGAGCTTCTTTAATTTGTTCTAAATTGGCTGTGTCTATAAAAAATTTCATATGATTTGTTGGTTGTAAGTTATAATTTATAATGGTTCATTAATAGTTTTTCATATCGTTTACTTGGTAAAATTTTCTTTAATAGGATTGAAAATTTTTCCATAAATGCCCCTACTTTATAGTGTACATTTGGGTGTTTTAGGTTTATTATCAGATATATTTTTTCAGCCATTTTTGTTGGATTCATTCCGCTATCTACGTGAGAATCCATTAAATCTAAATTCATCTGATATTTTTCTTTATACGCAGAGTTTTCAAAAACAGGTGTATGATATCTACCAGCTGCAATATTGGTAGCAACATCACCTGGAGCTATCGTTGCTATTTGAATTCCAAATTCTTTTACCTCCATTCTAACCGCCTCTGACACTAAATCTAAAGCACCTTTTGTTGCAGAATAGATACCTCTGTAAGGTAAACCCATGTATCCAGCAATAGAAGTTATATTAATAATAGTTCCAGATAGCTGTTTACGCATGTGAGGCAGTACTGCCTTCATCATGTCTATGGCTCCAAAAAAATTAGTTTCAAAAACTTTTCTCATTTCATTGGTGGGTGTGTCCTCTACAGGACCCGTTATTCCCATTCCAGCGTTATTTACAAGTACATCTAAACGACCTTCTTTTTCTAAAATTAAATTTATAGCTAAAGTGATCGTTTCTGGCTTTGTAACATCCAAAGCGATTAAAGAGTAACCGTTATTCTCATTTTTTTTAGGATTTCTTCCAGTACCATAAACCTTAAAACCTTTGGCCGATAAAAATTCAGCGGCAGCTTTTCCAATCCCTGATGAGGCTCCAGTAATTAAAACTACTTTAGACATAAAAAATGAAAGTATTATTCATAAAACAAATATCTAAAAAAATGAATTCAAACCTTAAATTTTAATAGCTAGATATTAACAGAGTTATGAATAAAAAAATTAAATAATGAAAGCACAAAAAAAGGCAAGCTACCTACATCACACTGCTACAACCAAGTACTCTTGCTGCGTTCCCGCCCTGGGAGATTCCGAGGGAGCTAGTTGTGTAGGACTTGCCGGAACAAATCTACAACCAATTTTCATTTAAACAAATGAAACTTTCTCCTTTTTTAATGTAACTTTATTAAACAATTAGTTACTAATGTATTGTTTTAGTAGAGTTTTGGATATTATAAATATCTATTAAAATTATATATTTACACAAGAATCATTAAGAATTTAAAAACTAAATTATTATGGATAATAATATTTCAAGTAAAAGCACTATGCTCAACTACGGACTAGTCTTGGGCCTAACAACAATATTAATTAATTTAATGGCCTATGCAATAGGTATACATTTAGATCAAGATTGGAGGATTGGTACACTAGGTTTTGTGGCTATGGTAATTGTGATAGTTTTAGGAATAAAAAATTTTAAATCTGTAAATAACAACATCATATCATGGGGGCAATCTGTTAAGATTGGTGTTGGGATTTCAATTATAAGTGCTTTAATTGGAATAGTTTATAATTTAATTTTTATCAACTTTATTGAACCTGACTTCATGAATCTTATGATGGAAAAACAAGTTATGGTATGGGAAGAGGCTAATATGACATCCGAACAGATAGAAGCTGCAAAATCAATGATGGAAACATTTTCTAGTCCAGCAATCACCTCAGCCATTGGTATCATTGCTGCTGCATTCTTTGGTTTTATTATTTCTGCTATTGCAGGAGCTATTATGAAAAGAACAGAAGAAGACCAATACTAGAAATTATTTTTAATGTAAAGAATAGTTTAACTTTGCATCATAA
>CALKFR010000004.1 GCA_938084555.1 uncultured Flavobacteriaceae bacterium
TATTAGCTCAAAGATGAACACATTAGACGATCTAAAGCTGTATTGTTTAAATATAACTTCAGCTACGGTTGTTAGTCTAGGATGGCTAGAGCCTGTATTGTCTATACTACTGTTATTAACAACATTAGGTTATACTGCTCACAAGTGGTATTTATTAAAAAATAAAAAATGAGATTAATAAAAGAGATTATTATTCACTGCTCAGCTACTAGAGAAGGCCAAGATATAAGTGTTGATACTATAAGAAAGTGGCACGTTGAAGGTCGAGGCTGGTCAGACATAGGCTATCATTTCTACGTTGATATAAATGGAGATATACAAAAAGGTAGAGATATAGCCAAAATCGGGGCTCATTGTTCAGGGCATAATCGTAATTCTATCGGTATATGCTATTGTGGCGGTGTAGAAGAAGACGGTAAGACCCCGAAAGATACTAGAACACCAGAACAAAAAGAAGGTCTCTTACACGTCCTTAAAACATTAAAGGCGATGTATCCAGAGGCTGTTATTTATTCACACAATGAGTTTGCTAATAAAGCATGCCCATCATTTAACGCGACAGAGGAGTATGAAAATATCTGAAAACACTGAGTTTAAAATTGATATAAAAACTGTAATTGGGATAATAATGTTAACTACTACTTTTGTAGGCATGTACTATACTTTACAAGAAGACATAGCAGAAGCTAAAACATTGCCACCAGTTGAAGTATCTCGTTTAGAGTATCAACTAAAAGAAGAGTGGAACGAAAAAATGATTAATCAATTGATAGATCAAGTAGAAATGCTTGAGCAAACGCAAGACATACTAAAAGAAGAAATTGGTATAACTGCTAGTATGATTAAAGATGGAACAGAAGCAGATGGCAAACTAGAAGAGCTCAATAGGCAATTAGAAGAATTACAAAATAAAAAGCCTAGTACTAGAGTTATAGTCAAAGAAGTTAAGGTAGATAAAAAAGGTAGAAAGTTATGATAAGCGGTTTGTCTTGTTGGAAAGGTTATGAAAGAGTTCCTGGCACAAGTCCAGGTTCAAAAGGTAGTTGTGTAAAATCAAGTGGTCCATCTTTACGTAAAACAACAAAAGGCAAAGGTAGAAATTTTTTATCAGTAAAAGAAGGAGCTGGTATGACAGCTGCTGGAAGAAAAAAATATAAAGCTAAAAACCCAGGAAGCACTTTATCCGCGCCCGTAACAGGTAAGGTTAAACCAGGTAGCAAAGCAGCTAAAAGAAGGAAGTCTTTTTGCGCTAGATCAAAAGGATGGACTGGTGAAAGAGGTAAAGCAGCTAGAAAAAGATGGAAATGTTAAAATAAAACTATGGCTAAATTTAAACTAAACTCACCTATAAAAATAGATCCAGTTGCTAGATACGAAGTAGCTTTTCAACCAGACAATATTCAAGACGAATCAGGATTAGTTGCTAAAGCTAATAAAAATGGTACTATGATCGTCAATAAAAATATTCCTAAAGACTCTAAGCTTAGAAAAGAAGCAGAGTCTCATGAAGATCATCATTTAAAAGACATGATGGAAGGAAAACTAGATTATGATGGTGAAAAAGTTTATGAAAAAATAAGTACAGGTAAAGTTAAGGAGCATAATAGATCTAACTTTCAAGAGTCTGATAGAAACTTGCCTTGGGAAAAAGAAGCTTATAAAGCCGGTGAAAAACAAGAACAAAAAGATATGAGACCTAACCCAAACAAGCTGGATAGTGCTCCGAACATGTACGAAAGAGATACTCCACTAGCTTTCCAAAAAATGGGATCAAGGCATGAGCCTGGTAGAGAGTCAGATATTAATAAAATATCTCATAATGAAAACTTTGGGCCATCTATGAAAAAAAGTTGGAATACTTCTCCATTTTCTAAAAAAGAAGGAGGCCCAGGTGGTAATGTTTCAGTTATAACTGGAGCAGCTCCAGGATCAACACCTTCAGGAGTTACAGAAGCAAAAAATAAATTTGATGATATTGAAGACTATAATAAAAATAGTTTAACATCTATAGGTCAAGAAGCAATAAACCCAGATTTTACTTTTAAAGGCCTTGACGGTGAAATGTACGATAACAAAGCTGATTATTTAAAAGCAAGTCAAAAAGCTTTAAACGAAACAAATCAAAAAAATATAAATACAGTTTTAGATTCATTTACAGTTAATGAAGTTGAGGGAGGCGCACAAGGCCTTGGTTCTGGTTCTAAAAAAGTAAATAATTATACTGCTAAAGATTTTGAAAAAGGATTACTTATTTCAGGTATACCAGGAAGTAATAAAGGATTAAAAGACATGAGCGTTAAAGAGTACGATGCTTTAGAGTTTCCAAGTGATAATCCAGATCAAGTTAGTGCTCTTACACCTAGAATAAATAAAAATAACAAAGACACTAAATACGTTGACAGGCGTTATACAGAAGAAAGTGATGATCTTGCGGTAGAAAATTTTGGATTTAATATAGGTGATAGAAACAAATTAAAACCTATTAATGTTAAGCAATTTAATACTGCAACTTTTGACACTAACAAAGGTATTGTAAAAAGTGAATTAGCAGATGACGGTAGTGACAAATTAGACGCTAGCAAAACCAAAGCTGATTTTGTTAATGTTATGACTCCAGAGATACAAATAAAAGATATTAAAGGTGAAACTCGTTTTAAAGATGATTTAAAAGTTAATGAAAAACTATCAGATTTAAGTGTTAAAAGAGAATTACAATCAGGAAGAGAATTTTCAAAAAACCCAAAACCTGGAAAAATTTTGAAAGGTAGGTTAGGAAAAAGACCAAAAGTTAATAAACTAAGTGGTGTTGTAGATTTAGATATGTCAGGTAAAATAGATAGTGATATAGAAAGAAATGCAAAAGCTTTCACTGGGGGAAATGTAAAAGATGGTGCTGATGCTAAAATATACTCAAATAGAAGAGATGCTAGAAGATCTACAAAAGGTAGAAAACAAGCAGTAGAAGGAGCTGGATTAAAGAATATTGGCAGAATAAAAACTAAGGCACTACAAGGTAGAGATTTTGAATATACTAAAAATAACGAAATAATATCGAAAAAACAATTTGTTAGTGACGCCGCTTTTAACCGTAATCAATTAAAAAAAATGGAGAATACTTACAACACTGGACAGTTAAATGCTGGTGCTGGTATTACAAGTTTAAAAGGAGATAATAGTTTTGCAAATAAGTTTAAAGTTAACTATCCTTCTGTAACTGGACAAGGTAAGATTAATAGATTAACTCAAGAACAAACAAAAAATATTAATTTTGATCAATATTCTAATAGACAAAAGAAAAATATTAACAGAAAGATTAAAAAAATAAGCAATGTCTGAAAAAAAATCATTTAAAGAAACTAAAATAGGTGCTTTTTTATCTAGCAAAGCTCCTAAGGTTTTACAAGCATTAGGCGATGTGTTACCTAACCAAGGAACACTTGGTGTAGTAAAAAATCTTATATCAAGTGATAGTAAGATTAAGGCGGTTGATAAAGAGCAAGCTATGAAACTTATAGAACAAGATATAGCTGAAATGAAAGAGGTTTCTAGTAGATGGAGATCTGACATGAAGTCAGATTCTTGGTTAAGTAAAAACACTAGACCTTTAGCTTTGATATTTTTAACTGGTTCATCTGTGTTTATGATGGCTGTAGATTCTTTTCATTTGCAGTTTGATGTAGATGAAGCTTGGATAAACTTATTAAAAACATTACTGGTAACAGTTTATGTAGCATACTTCGGAAGTCGTGGTGCTGAAAAAATAACAAAAATAAATAAATAAACATGAGAGGTTTAGAAGGAAATATGATGGCTCAACCAAGAGTGTTTGG
>CALKFR010000005.1 GCA_938084555.1 uncultured Flavobacteriaceae bacterium
GGATAAACTTATTAAAAACATTACTGGTAACAGTTTATGTAGCATACTTCGGAAGTCGTGGTGCTGAAAAAATAACAAAAATAAATAAATAAACATGAGAGGTTTAGAAGGAAATATGATGGCTCAACCAAGAGTGTTTGGTCACGACGCCGTTGCTTTAACAGCTGGAACAGCAGCAATAGCAAATACAAGTGAAAGAGGTGTTGTAATATACAACGGTAAATCTACAGCACAAGATATTACTATTACAACAGAAGCTGGTAATGACGTAGTATTTAAAAGTGTACAACCAGGAACAGTTGTAGGTGATAAAACACCTATATTAGCTACTAAATTAAAAGTTGGAACAGACTGTGTAGCTATATACTAAAATGATAACACAAAGGTTTAATGCAAACCTTGAGTGGCGTAAAAGTGGTAGTAATAAAAATTATCAGTTTTTAGGTTTTTTACATTTAATAGATTACATTAGTAATTTATTACCAGATAACTCAAAAGCTTTAGAAATAGGAAGCTATATGGGTGAGTCTGCTAAGATAACAGCTGCTTCTGGTATTTTTAATGAAATAGTATGTATAGACCCATTTGAGGGAAAAGAAAGCTTTAACAACATATTTAACCATACATGGGAAGATGTTGAAGCTGAATTTAATAATAATATAAAATATTTTGATTTTATAAATCATATTAAAGATTATAGTTACAATGTTATAAATAACTATGATAATGGATATTTTGACTTTGCATATATAGATGCTAGTCACGAATACGAAGATGTGCTAAGAGATATTAAAGATTGTATTAGAGTCGTTAAAAAAGGTGGCATTATAGCTGGACATGATTATAGTTGGGATACTGTAAAGCAAGCTGTAACAGAAAACTTTGGAAACAATATTAAGCAATTTAAAGATACTTCTTGGTTAATAATTAAATAAAATAAAATGAGTAAAGTAACGGTAGATTCTGGAATACTTGATGAAAAAGAATTCACACAGGTAAAAAAAGAGCAAGACAAGGTAAATAGTATATTAGCTGAAATAGGTTATATAGAGTCTAAAAAACACGCATTATTACACGAGTTAGCAGACACAAACGAGGTTGTAAATAATACTAAAAAAGTATTAGAAGAGAAGTACGGATCAATAAGTATTGATTTACTCACTGGTAAGTGGAAACGAGTAAACGATAAAGAAGATGTCTAATATTAGAAAAATAAGTATAGGTTCTGATTATAAAGATGGAGCTATGCACTATTCGTGTGGTCAAGAAGTTTATGGAGGTCATGTAATATCTAATATACTACACGATGAAAAAGATGAGTCTTATAATATATTTATAACCAAGTCTAATGAAGTTTTGCCGTGGAAAAAATTTAATAAAAATATGGCAATATCAGTAGAGTACGATTTAAAGTACTAATGAGAAGCTTATATAATTTTATTGTTAAGCCATTAAGTAAAAGGTATGATAATACAAAGAAGATCAATGATAAAACCCTCATTGTTAACACTAGTATTAAAAATCATAAGTTTGTTAGTAAAAAAGCTATTATTGTTTCTACGCCATCAGCTTTTGAAACTAAAATAAAAGTAGGTGACATTGTATATGTGCACCACAATATTTTTAGAAGATGGTATGATAACAAAGGTAGAGAAAGAAATAGTTCTCTATATTTTAAAGATAATTTATGGTTATGTAGTGTAGATCAAATATACATGTATAACAATAAGCCTTTTAATGATTATTGTTTTTTAATGCCAGTTTTAAATACTGACACTCTAAGCATCAATAAAGAAAAACCTAATGTTGGTATAGTTAAATATAGTAACAACACCTTAGAAGCTCTAGGAATAACAACTGGAGCAACTGTAACGTTCACGCCTAACTCAGAATTTGAGTTTATTATAAATAATGAACGACTCTATTGTATGAAATCTAATGATATAGCTATTTTAAATGGGAACGAAGGAAACGAGAAAGAATATAATCCAAGCTGGGCGAAAAGCAGTTGATGAGTTAATTAAAGTAGCTGAAGAAAAAATTATTACACATACTGAAGAAGATGTTTCAGCTGATGGACTTAAAAACGCGGCTGCTACAAAAAAACTTTGTATTATGGATGCTTTTGAAATACTGCAAAGAATAGAAGAAGAAGAGGATATATTAAATGAAAAACCTAAAGAAGTTAAAGAACAAAAAGTTTTTAAAGGTTTTGCGGAAGGGAGAAGCAAGTGAGCCACGAACAAACTCTTTGGAGAGAAATTAAAGACGTTGTAAATCCTACAATATTAAAAAAACAAAACCGTTTAAATAAGTGGGAATATGGATACAATGTAGAATATGATTTTGTAGTAATAAGTAAAACAGGTAAAATTGGACAAGTCATTGAAATACAGAATCTCAGGATTGCTTTACCAGCAGCAGATGAATCGTTTAAACGAAGCGAAAAAAAATCGGAACAATACTGGGAAAGAGAGGAATACCCTAAGGAGTTACAAAGAATAAAAACTAGATTTGACTGGGAAGAATACCCACTAGATTTTAAAGAAAAATGGTACGATTATATAGATAATGAATTTACTAGACGAGAAAAAGGATTTTGGTTTTATAACAATGGTGTTAATACTTACATTACTGGTACTCATTATATGTACCTGCAATGGTCAAAGATCGACATTGGAGCACCAGACTATAGAGAATCAAACAGACTCTTCTTTATATTTTGGGAAGCTTGCAAAGCAGATAACAGGTGTTACGGAATGTGCTATCTTAAAAACAGACGATCTGGATTTTCATTTATGTCCTCAGCAGAGCTCGTTAATCAAGCCACAATATCAACTGACTCAAGGTTTGGTATACTCAGTAAGTCTGGAGCAGATGCCAAAAAAATGTTTACAGATAAAGTTGTACCAATATCCGTTAACTATCCATTTTTCTTCAAACCAATTCAAGACGGTATGGATCGGCCAAAGACTGAGTTGGCATATAGGGTTCCGGCATCCAAACTTACTAGAAGAAAGTTGGAAAGCAATGAGCAACTAAAAGAATTAGATGGACTTGATACAACTATTGACTGGAAAAATACAGGTGATAACTCTTACGATGGTGAAAAGCTAAAGCTATTAGCCCATGATGAAAGTGGTAAGTGGGAAAGACCTGATAATATATTAAACAACTGGAGAGTTACAAAAACTACATTACGACTAGGATCAAGAATAGTAGGTAAATGTATGATGGGTAGTACTTCAAATGCATTAGACAAAGGTGGAGACAACTTCAAAAAACTATACAACAATTCAGACGTTAATAACAGAAATAAAAACGGACAAACAGCTTCTGGGCTCTATAGCTTGTTCATACCTATGGAGTGGAACTACGAAGGATTCATGGATACTCATGGATTACCTATCTTCGTTGGAGGATCAAATCCAATCAAAACAATTGAAGGTACTACAATTACGACAGGCGTCATACAACATTGGGAAAATGAAGTCGAAGGTCTCAAGCACGACCAAGATGCTTTAAACGAATATTACAGGCAGTTTCCAAGAACCGAAAAACATGCTTTCAGAGATGAAACTAAAGATAGTTTATTTAATTTAACAAGAATATATCAACAAATAGATTTTAATGAAGAGTTAAATAATTCTATAGATGTTGTAAAAGGTAATTTTGCTTGGGAAAATGGAATAAAAGATACTAAAGTTATATTTCTTCCAAATAATAAAGGTAGATTTTTAATATCTTGGATACCTCCACTTAATTTACAAAATAAATTATTTATAAAAAATGGAATCAAATATCCATCTAACGAACACATTGGAGCTTTTGGCTGTGACAGTTACGACATTAGCGGTACTGTGGATGGTAAGGGTAGTAAAGGAGCATTACATGGATTAACTAAGTTTAGCATGGAAGACGCTCCTTCAAATCAGTTTTTTCTTGAGTATATATCAAGACCTCAAACAGCTGAGATATTTTTTGAGGACGTTCTAATGGCTCTACATTTTTATGGGATGCCTATACTAGCAGAAAATAACAAACCTCGTCTATTGTATTATTTAAAAAGAAGAGGTTACAGAGGTTTCAGTATGAACAGACCTGATAAGATATATACAAAATTATCTACAACAGAAAGAGAAATAGGTGGAATACCTAACTCAAGTGAAGATATTAAGCAAGCACATGCAGCTGCTATAGAAAATTATATTGAAAACTATGTTGGTGAAATAGAAACTGGATATGGTAATATGTATTTTCAAAGAACACTAGACGATTGGGCTGGTTTTAATATAAATAACAGAACCAAGTATGATGCATCTATTAGTTCTGGATTATCTATTATGGCATGTAACAAGAACAGATACAGGCCAACTGCTATAAGAACTCAAAGTAAAATAGATTTAGGCATAAGCCGCTATAATAATGAAGGATCTTTTTCACAAATAATAAAATAAATGAAGAAAATAACAAACACTTATTCTACTTTTCCTGATCAGGTTGTGCCTGACGAAATTAAACAAAGCATAGACTATGGCAAGCAAGTTGCTCAAGCTATAGAAGGTGATTGGTTTAGTGGAACAAGATCTGGTGTTGAAAACAGGTTTAATACTAATTATAATAACTTTAGAACTAGAAGATTATATGCTAGAGCTGAACAACCTGTTCAGAAGTACAAAGATGAGTTAGCTATAAATGGAGATTTATCATATCTTAATTTAGACTGGAAACCAGTTCCTATAATACCTAAATTTGTAGATATAGTTGTTAATGGAATGGACGACAAGCTTTATGATATAAAAGCTTTTGCTCAAGATCCAGAGTCAAGAAGAGTTAGATCTAAATATGCAGAAGACATATTGAGAGATATGCAAGCTAAAGAATTTTTACAACAAATACAGCAAACTATAGGTATAAATTTATTTAATACTCAAAAGCCAGAAGAACTTCCTGAAAATAAAGAAGAATTAGACTTGCATATGCAATTAAGTTATAAGCAAGCCAGTGAGATAGCTTGTGAAGAAGCTATAAATAATACTTTAGAATTAAATAGATATAACTTAACAAAGAAAAGATTAATAGAAGACTTAGTAGTATTAGGCATGAGTGCTTGTA
Organism: uncultured Flavobacteriaceae bacterium; assembly: GCA_938084555.1. Taxonomy (GTDB): domain Bacteria; phylum Bacteroidota; class Bacteroidia; order Flavobacteriales; family Flavobacteriaceae; genus Polaribacter. The sequence continues at coordinate 5,116 of CALKFR010000005.1, forward strand.
AAACAAGTTGGAATAAGTCAGAGGGTGTTACTGTTGACTACGTAGATCCAGCTCACATGGTTCACTCTTACTCAGAAGATCCTAACTTTGAAGACTTGTGGTATGTAGGAGAAATAAAAGCTATTTCTTTAGCTGACTGTAAAAAACAGTTTCCTAATCTAACAAATGAAGAATTAGAAAGATTAGAACAATACCAAGGAAATAGTCAATACCTATATAACTGGAACGGTAAAAGAGATGGTAATGCTATATATATTATGTATTTTGAATACAAGACGTATAGTGAGCAAGTTTATAAAATAAAAAGAACAGCTACAGGTTTAGAGAAATCTTTAGAAAAACCGGATACATTTAACCCGGCAAGTAATGATAATTTTGAAAGAGTAAGTAGATCAATAGAAGTTTTATATACTGGAGCAAAAGTGTTAGGATATGACATGATGTTAGACTGGAGAATGGCAGAAAACATGACTAGGCCAAAATCTAATTTAGTTAAAGTTAATATGAATTATACTTTGTGTGCGCCACAAATGTATCATGGAAGAATAAATAGTTTAGTAGGCAGAATGATGGGTTTTGCTGATATGATACAACTAACACATTTAAAAATACAACAAGTAATATCTAAGGTTATACCTGATGGTGTTTATTTAGACGTTGATGGCTTAGCAGAGGTAGATTTAGGTAATGGAACTAGCTACAACGCTAAAGAAGCTCTTAACATGTATTTTCAAACTGGTAGTATACTAGGTAGATCTATGAATACAGAAGGTGATCCTAACGGTGGTAGAATACCTATTCAAGAGTTAGTCAAAAGTGACGGTGGTTCTAAAATAAATTCTTTAATACAGACTTATCAGTACTACTTACAAATGCTTAGAGATGTAACAGGGCTAAATGAAGCAAGAGATGGTAGTATGCCAAATTCAGATTCGCTGGTAGGTTTACAAAAACTAGCAGCTGCTAATTCAAACACAGCTACTAAACACATATTAAACGCTTATTTATATCTTACAGTAAGAACTTGCGAAAACATAGTTTTAAGAACTGCTGACAGTGTGGAGTTTGCTTTAACAGAAGAGGCATTAAAAAATAGTATTTCTACTTGGAACGTGGGGCAACTAAAAGATTTAAAAAACATACACTTATATGATTTTGGTATTTTCTTTGATATGGTGCCAGATGAAAAAGAAAAAGAACAGTTGGAAATGAATATACAAGCCGCGTTGCAAAGTGGTAGTATAAATCTTGAAGATGCAATAGATATTAGGCAAATAAACAATTTAAAATTAGCTAACCAAATGGTTAAGCTAAAACGTAAAAAAGCAGCAGAAGCAGCTCAAGCCGCTAACTTAGCTAACATAGAAGCTCAAGGTGCTGCCAATGCTCAAGCTAGTGAAGCTGCAGCTATGGCTGAGGTTCAGAAAAGACAAGCTGAAACTGACACTAAACTTAAGTTTGAAAAAGGAAAGTCGCAGTTTGAAATTGAAAGAATGAGAGTTGACGCTCAAATAAAAAGAGAATTAATGCAGTTAGAGTTTAACTATAACATGCAACTAGGTCAGCAGAAAATTAATAGAGAAGCTGACAGAGAACAAGAAATAGAAGATAGAAAAGATAAGCGAACTAAAATAGTTGGCACACAACAAAGTGCTATAGCAGATCAAAAATCTAACAATCTATTACCAATAAATTTTGAACAAAATCAGGATTTAAACATTTAATAACTTATATTATATTATATTATGGCTAAATTACAAGCAGACGTGGATACTAAAGAACCACTTAAAATGAAAAGAAAGCCGGGTAGACCAAAAAAGCTATCTAGCAATAACGAACCTACAAAAATAAACTTAAAAAAAGAAGAAGATGCCGTTTCAAAGCCAAGCACAGTCGTCGTGGATGAAAATAAACAAACCACAAATGTGGAAAAAGTGGAGGAAAGAGCACCCGAACCAAGACTTGAAGAGCTTACCAAAGAAGTTGTCGAAGACAAAAATGAGAACAAGGAAGTCACGATAATAAACGAAACTCCAGTCGAAAAGAAAGAGGAAGTAAAACCAACACCCGAGCCAGTCAAAAGGGATATGCATATTCCTGAAAACGTTGAAAAGCTAATAAGCTTTATGAGAGATACTGGAGGTAATGTTGAAGATTATGTTACTTTAAATAAAGATTACAACAAGTATGATGATGAATTACTTGTTAAAGAATATTATAAAAAAACTAGACCACATCTAAACGATGAAGAAATTAATTTCGTAATGGAAGATAATTTTAAGTTTGATGAAGAAGTGGATGAAGAAAGATTTGTACGCAAGCAAAAACTTGCATATAAAGAAGAAGTTGCGAAAGCCAAGAACTTTTTAGAGCAAATGAAAAGTAAATATTATGATGAAATCAAGTTGAGGCCATCTGTTACTAACGAGCAGAAAAAAGCTATGGACTTTTTCCAACGATACAGTGAAGAACAACAACAAATAACAGAAGCAAGGAATAAATTTGTAAATAAAACTAAAAACTTCTTTCAAGAGGAATTCAAAGGTTTTGAATTTAGTGTAGGAGATAAAGCTTTTAGATACAATGTTTCTAATGCTAATGAAATGATAGACGCGCAGTCAGATGTTTCTAAAATTATTAATAAATTTTCTGATAATAATGGAAACATAACCGACATGGACGGCTATCACAAGGCTATTTACGCTGCGAGAAATGCAGATAGATTAGCACAACATTTTTATGAGCAAGGCAAAGCTGATGCTACTAAAGATATAGTTGCTAAATCTAAAAACATTAATCAAGCACCAAGAGCGATACCAACGGAAACTTCGTTGCCTAACGGTTGGAAAGTAAGAGCAGTGACAGGTGTTGATAGTTCAAAACTGAAAGTTAAAAATAAAAAATCATAATAAAAACAAAAAAACATGAGTTTTGTAACAGGAGGTTCATTTCCTGCAAGCATTAACCCTATGCCAAGTCAAGTAGTTGTACAAGATAACTACATTGATTTTAATACGGTTGCTGGTGGACAATGGGCACAACAATATTTACCTGAGCTTTATGAGCAAGAGGTAGAGAGATACGGAAACAGAACATTATCTGGTTTCTTAAGAATGGTAGGCGCTGAAATGCCTATGACATCTGATCAAGTAATTTGGTCTGAACAAAATAGATTACACGTAGCATATGACAATTGTGCTGTTGCTGCTGGTGGTAAGGCTTTCCCATTATTTAGGGTTACTATTACTGCTCCAGCTGGTGCTGCTGCTACTTCTGGTATCAGAAACGGTAATACTATATTAATATCTGATAATGCTACTGGTTTAGTTACTCTTAAAGCGTTAGTTGAAGATATTAATGACGTAGGAACTAATGGATATACTATTGAGTGTCACGCTTATGAAGGAGCTGCTTTACCAGCTGCTTTAACTGGTGGATCTTGTAGTTTATTTGTATACGGTTCTGAATTTCCAAAAGGTGTTGATGGAATGTCTGGCGCTATTGAGCCAAACGTTACTACTTTCACTAATTCTCCAATTATCTTAAAAGATAACTATGAGTTAAGTGGATCTGATACTGCACAAATTGGATGGATCGAAGTCGCTACTGAAGATGGTACTTCTGGATACTTATGGTATCTAAAAGCTGAATCTGAAACTAGACTAAGATTTGAAGATTATATGGAAATGTCAATGGTTGAAGGTGAGTTAAATGCTAATGCTGCTAACTTTACTTTTGCTACTGTAAATAATGCCGCTGGACCTGCGCAAGCAATTAAAGGTACTGAAGGTTTATTTGCTGCTATCGAAGCAAGAGGTAATGTATACTCTGGTTTTGCTGGTGCTGCTGCTCCTGGTTCAGGTGCGTTAGGAGATTTCGATGAGATCTTAAAGCAATTAGACAAGCAAGGTGCTATTGAAGAAAATATGTTATTCTTATCAAGACAAACTGCTCTTGATTTTGATGATATGTTAGCTGCTACTAATGGTGGTTACGCTTCAACAAATGCTGCATCTTACGGATTATTTGATAACGAAGCTGAAATGGCACTTAACTTTGGTTTTGCTGGTTTTAGAAGAGGTTCTTATGACTTCTATAAAACTGACTGGAAATACTTAAACGATGCTACTACTAGAGGTTTAGATAATGAGATTGATGGTGTAATGATTCCTGCTGGAACAACTACAGTATACGATCAAATGTTAGGATCAAACATCAGACGACCTTTCTTACACGTAAGATATAGAGCTTCTGAAACTGAAGATAGAAAGATGAAATCTTGGATCACTGGATCTGTAGGTGGAGCTTTCACTTCTGATCTTGATGTTATGAGAGTTAATTTCTTATCTGAAAGATGTTTAGTAACTCAAGCTGCTAATAACTTTGTGTTATTCAAAGGAGCTTAATTATTATATAAATGTGGAGGGTTAACGCTCTCCACTTTATTAACATTTAAAAAATAAGAAAATGGGATTTGTAAAATTATTAAAAGCGGATAAAACATTCGACTTACTACCTGCAGAAGGTATAGCTAAAGCTAGAATTACTGGAACTACTATAGTTTTTTCATATGTCACTGGTTACAAGTTAACTGTTGCTGGTATTAATCAACAAGAAGATATTGATAAAATTATTACAGCTGCTATTAAAATAGACGGAGCTTCATTAGATAGTATTGCTCCAGATACATTAAGCGCTTCTATAACTGGTGTAACTGGTACTATATTAACTTAATAAAAAAATAATTATGGGATATTTA
>CALKFR010000006.1 GCA_938084555.1 uncultured Flavobacteriaceae bacterium
AATTGATGTCCAACAGCAAATCCACTCATCATATCATCAATACTCAATTTTGCATCATTAACGGCAAAAGTTGCGTTTTCTGCAAAAATTCCTTCTGCATTTTTAAAATTATTATCGGTGTAGGCCTTCATAAATTTATGAACCCCTTGGGTATAAATATCATCACCTAAGATATACCCAGACATTGGATTATTGTCTTTTGATTGATTTGTGTTTTGGTTACATGCAACTATAAAAGTTGATAAACAAAGTAGTAAAAAAAGTTTTTTCATAATTAAATTGTGTTAGTTTCATTACGAAATTAATAAAAAAATTACAGATAACTTAATTACTAAGAACAAATATCAATTCAGAAAATTTGTTTTGTAATGGAAAGTGAACTAAGTTTTAATGTGGTTGTAGAGACTAATACAATATAAGCCTATTGCTCCCCACATCACATAAATGAAGTGTGAGGAAGGAATCCAGACATAGCCTAAAATTAAATTTGAGAGGAGTAAAATACCAAGTACAATTAAAAATCGCTGTCTAACCATAAAAATCTCTAAAAATTTATTGGATGTAAAAGAAAGGAGAATAAAACCTATACCTAAAACATAAAGCCCAAGAAAACGATAAATTTGAGTCAAATATTCCCCTAATGTTTGATTACCTTCAACTAAGAAAAGATCTACAAACGTCATTTTTAACCTTTCTTCATTAGCAACTTGATCTAATATCCAAGGCTCAGAGCTAATTAACCACCTTACACCAGACAAGCAAAGTATTGTAGATATAATTACTAAAGGGTATTTAATATAGGTAAGTGTTGTTTTTTGCATTTCAAATAGTTGATGTGAACTTTTAAATTTACGAAAATTTTATTCTATTTTAATTATGGGTTAAAAACCTATAAATATTCTTTTGTAAGTTGAATCCATATTAAATTAAAAGTTGTCTTACCAGAAACGAATTCTAATGTATTTTCTATAACTAATTTTGACATCTAAATACAAACCGTATATAGCTAATCTATTGCACTCATATAGAAATTTTTGCCACATGATATTAATTAATAGATACTTCCTCTACAGGAGTGGTATTTGTTTTGATGGCTTCAGAAAAATAAAATTTAAACTTTAGTATTCCATCTGTCTTAACAGCATATGTACTTTCAAGCCATTCAAATTCTAACTTAACTTTACCTTCTGGAGTATTTACTAGGAACTCTCCATATTGTTTGAGAGAAATATGTGCAGAATTATAATCAACATCTATTTTTACATCTTCAAATTTACGCTTGCTACTAAGAATATCGAAAGATTTTACAAAATCAATAAATTCAGCTTTAGTGTAATGCCTACTATTTTCATAAATAAAAAAGTCATCTGTAACCACAGAATTAAAACTACTTAAATCATGATCTAAAACTTCAAAAAAGTTCTCAAATGTATCCATAACTTCTTTTTCAGAAATTTTTTCAGGACTTTGACATGCAAAAATTGAAAGCGTAAACAATAAGAATAGTTTTTTCATGAATTATAAATTTATATTCCAAATATAATAATTATCTACCTTTTTTTTTGAAAACAAATCTTAAGCTGTTAACTCATTAATAAGGTTTGGATTAATTTTCTGTAAATCAGCTGCAAATTTTAATTTATGCTTTGGGGAGATAATAAGTTCATCAAATTTATCATAAGTAATTTCAATTCTATCAAATGAAGCAGCAGGAGATGATATAATAGAACTAGATTTTGAGATTTTTTTCATATTCATGATGTTTATGGGTTTGTATCGGAAAAAACCACATTTAATGTGTAACATTTTTTGATTAATTGTATACGTTGTATTAAAAAACATATGTAAAATAAATCCATATAAAATCAATAGCGCTGAAATAGTTAAATACATTTTTTTACTAAAACCTTCATGTATGATATTGGGTAGTAGAGGACCAAAAAAAACAATAAAAATAACAATCAATAAAGTATAGGAGGTTTTTGAATAATAAATCATTGAAAAAGTAAAATTATAGTTTTAATAGGTATAAATTATAACCAAGGTTTTCATAAATAGTTCTAATTAGAAAATACAAGAATAAACATCAGACTTTCTGCATTTATTAAATCAAATATAAATAATGAAATCTCTTAACTAAATATAAAATATTTTTCTGTTTTTAATACAATAGATGTTTTTTTGTCTTATTTCTCCAACCTGCTAGGTTTGCATAATCAACAAAAAATATTTTTAAATCACTTTGATTTGGATAATCAACAAAATAAATCTTTTTATCAGCTTGATTAGCATAGCTTACAAAATACCATAATCCTTTATTTTCGTTTGCCTGATTTGCATAATGAACTTTGTACACATTTAAATCAGCTTGATTAGAATAGTTTACCACAAAAACCTTAACATCTGCTTGATTAGAATAATTAACGGAATACATTTTTTGTGAATAACAAAAAAATGATTTCATAAAGAGAACTAAAAAGATAAATGATTTCATAAACTAAATTTAAACATTTTTAACTTATTAAGTGTAACAAACCTTTCCATTTAGTTTAATGATTTACTAAAAATTATGACACTTCTTAATGATCTTTTAAAAAAAACCCCCTGAATAGGAGGTTTAATAATTCTAATAAGAAAACTAATTTTATTTTAAGGGAGCTACTTTAAATTTCATGGTTTGTGCAACAAAATCTACTACTCCACTTACAATCATAATATTACCATCTGTAACGTTGTCATAAGAATACATTTTAAAAACTTTACCCTCTTTTTTATAAACACCTTGTAAAGTAGCTTTCACTATGTCTTCACCCATCTGAGTCCATGCAAAACCAGTAAATTCTCCACTAGTAGTACTATTATTGTGATTTGTAAACACATAAGATAAATATGCTTTACCATAAGGGCCTGCATCACCTGAAGCAGAAAGTTCGTAATTAACTCCATCTTTTGTGTGAACTGCATCTATATCAAATACTGCGTCAAATGTTGTTGCTGGATCCCACTTAATATCTTGAGAATATGCTAAAGAGGTAATAAGAAATAATAAATAAACTATTTTTTTCATTTGATAAAATTTAGATTAATAAAAACAAATATAATTTTTTTTACTATAAATTTCAAAAAACAACTAATTATTTGAAAAAGACTTAGAGTAAATAAAAGTCATCCATAGTTCACTCGTTGTTGTAGAAAACGCTATAATTTATTTAATCAAAGAAAGATTAGCTCCAATACCCTAGTCTTAAATTTTGAGAATGTAAGTTCTAGAATGTCTCTATCTTTTTCCCTAATAGTGGTATTTACAATGAAATTATTGCAGTTGGAGCAATAAAGCTAATTAGAGATAAATCATTGAGAACAACCACAGTTTCTCTTAGGTAAATGACTTTTTGATTTTTTTATTTTACAAGAATATAGAGGAAATTTCGTAAGAAATATTTCTACTAACATAACATTAGAAATAAAATTATCTTCTCCAAATTTATTTCTCAATATAGTTCCAAATTATTCAATTGTATATTATTTTTTTTCAAGACCTGAAGGATTGCAATCGCTTTCTTTCATAACTCAAGTATAACTAATATCGGAATAACTAAAATGATATTTAATTAAAAGCAGAAAAGGAATAATATTAATATTATTCCTTTTTTTGATATTGTATCTGTAATTAGTTGAGATCTAACTAATAAGAATGATAGCTTGAATTAGGTTGTATAACTTTAAGCCCCTTTTCACCACCTTTCATTAAAGGAACCATCTTTGAAATAAAATCGTCTTCTGTTTGTCTCCAATTAAGATAAGCTGCATACTTTTCATAGCTCTCCCAGTTTCCAACTAAATAAAATGTGTTAGTTTCATCATTAAAAGCCATTTCATAACCATAACATCCGTCATATGCTGCAGTAGTTGGAAGGCCTTGTTCACTATTCAATAAATCTAGCATCTCTTGTTTTTTTCCGTTTTTAACTTCAACCTCAATGTATACTAAATTTTTAGGGTATACCGCATCAACCATTCCTCCAAAATCAAAGAAATCTCCCTGAGCAATAATTTTTCCTTCGTCATCAAAATTCATATACCAGTATCCTTTAAGATTTAGTTCTTTTCCGGTAGATACATTTGTTCCTGTCCAAGTTCCGTAAGTTCTAACACTTCCGTCTAAGGAACCATCTTCCCCAGTACCAGGAAGCCAATTATCGGCAGTATATTTAATGTTATCAAACGCAGCGTGATACCCCTTTAGCATTCCAACATATTGGTCATAACCAACAGGTTCAGAACCGTACATAGATGTGTTAGACTCAATGTCTTTGCTCACTAGAGCTAGCTGCCCTTCAATATCCTCCTGTCCGTGTAACTCAAAAAGCTTTTGTGCCGTTGCTAAATTTTTAGAATAATTAGGGTTTGTATTACAATTGCTAAAAAGTATAGCAATTGAAAATAATGTTATTAGTTTTTTCATTTTATAAATTGTTTAGTTTTTAATGAAACCAAATTTAATAAAAAAAAAAATTAAAATTGCAAAACACAACTAATTTATAGTTAACGCGATAGAAGTAATCTCTAAACCAAAAAAATTAATTATATTGGGTTTCCATTATTAATTTAAATAAAAAATTATGAAAAATATTATTCTATTTTCAATTACAACATTTCTACTTATTGGTTGTAAACAAGAATTTAATGAAGAGTGTGAGTCTCTAGCAAGAGTGAATGAACAAACTGAGAAAAATATCAATACCTATAAGATGGCCTGGGATACTTTTTTTGAAACTAGGGATAGTAATGCCATAAATACTGATAGTTTTGATGAGCAAGTAACAGTAGTTACTGCCACTGGTAACATTACAGGTATAGATAGTTTTAGAGAGTATTACAACAACTATTTAACTGGTTTTTCTGATGCAGAATTTAATTTTATAGATATTATTGCACAAGGAGATAAATTAGTTAAGCACTGGAATTTTAAAGGAACACATGACGGTGTAATGTTTGGAATCCCTGCTACTAACAAAAAAGTAGATATTAGTGGAACTACACTTGTTTTAATGAAAGACGGAAAAGTATTACAAGAACAAGATTATTTTGATAATCATTCGTTTTTAATGCAACTTGGGTTATTGGAATAAACTTTTATGAGATTATTGAAATAAAAAAGGGTCTACTTTTAAACAATGCTTTACCTATTATTCAAAACTAAAATATAAGTAAAGCAATTTTTTACTTAATTACCCGCAAAAGGAGTTCCAAAAATACCTACTGCCAACTCTGCCCATATCAACATAAATATTAAAACTAATATTCCAATGTATAGGATTCGATTTTTTATATTCTTTATACGATTACTCGCAAAATTAATTCCAATACTAAGGGAAATTAGTAGAAAACCCATAATAATGAAATCAAATAGACTCCAGTTAATTTCATCAGTGATAGCCATTCCTATTAAAGGAATTAATAACAACAAAAGAGGATAGAAAATTCTTCTTGACATATTCAAAAATAATAAAACGGTTACACTTTATAAAAGTATAACCGTTTTATTGTTTTAGTAGATAACTCATTAGAAATATCGAACATCAGTATCACACCAAGAGATTTAATTGATACTCATCATATAATGACCCTTATTATGAAAGAATAACCCTGTTCTCAATTTAAATTAATTAAAAGTAAACTTTTTCTTAATCCAAGATATTCACCTCAACGCTGCCCAATTCTTCTCCTTTAACCAATACTTTATCACCATCTTGTAAGAACTCTGAAATCTTTTTTTCATCAGATATAATATTACCCAATTTTTCAAATC
>CALKFR010000007.1 GCA_938084555.1 uncultured Flavobacteriaceae bacterium
GCTTGAGATGCTGGTTGGGATTCATCTTGTGTTAATCTTCGACTGTGTTTATTAATTTCTTTCATTATGTTTTACAGTAGGTATGAAAATTTGTAGTTCTAAATTAGTTTATTGCTATTCTTGTCATTTCATTACAAAACTAAATCAGCTTAAACTCATAGCTTTTGAATATTTATTAATTATCTGATATATAGACTATTAATAGTTTTTATTTGTGATGTTCAAACACTGAAATTTATCTATGAAAAAACCTTCCAATTCGGGAAGGTCTTTATTTTTATATTAAAAAATACTATTCCTCTGGTTACGATTTTAATGCAATAAAGGGAGAAATAATATGTTGTAGCTTTGAATTCATTTATAACAAATATGAACTATTTTCAAATAGAATATCTAGTTAATGATGTTTTTTCATAATTAATTATTTCAATATATTTAGGCACCAATCAAATCATTGTCATCCTTTAATGGTAAGCGAGATGCTCCCATTAAATAAGAATCTATATGGTGTGCTGCTTGTCGTCCTTCAGATATAGCCCATACAATCAAAGATTGTCCTCTTCTCATATCTCCAGCAGTAAAAATTCCTGAAATATTAGTTTTATAGTCTTTTACAGAGGCCTTAATATTAGTTCTTGTATCAAATTCTAAACCTAATTGTTCAGGTAAAGATTTATCAGGGCCGGTAAATCCAAGTGCTAATAATGCCAAATCACAAGGCCATATTTTTTCAGAACCTTCTTTTTCTATAATTTGAGGTCTTTGTCCTGGAATCGTTTTCCATGAAACTTCTACCGTTTTAAGAGCATATAATTCTCCCTTATCATTAGTAAGAAACTCTTTAGTGCTAACCAACCAATTACGATCACAACCTTCATCATGAGAAGAGCTTGTTTTTAACTGCATTGGCCAAAATGGCCAAGGAGTTTTCACACTTCTCTCTGAAGGTGGCTTTGACATTATTTCAAAGTTTGTTACAGATTTAGCACCTTGTCTATTTGAGGTTCCAATACAATCAGAACCAGTATCTCCTCCTCCAATAACAATCACATTTTTTCCTTTAGCACTGATAATATTTTTTTGTGATTTTTCATCAAATAATGCTTTTGTTTGTCTAGTTAAAAAGTCCATAGCCTGAACAACACCTTTAGCTTTATTTCCTTTAATAGGAATACTTCTAGACATTGTTGCCCCACCAGATAACAAGACTGCATCAAAATCTTTAAGAGAAGCAACAGGATAATTAACTCCAACGTTAACATTGGTCTTAAATTTTATACCTTCTTCTTTTAAAATATCTACCCGTCTATCAATGATTTCTTTTTCTAATTTAAAATTCGGAATTCCATAACGTAACAAACCACCTATTTGATCATCTCTTTCAAAAACAACCACTGAATGTCCTACCCTATTTAATTGTTGTGCTGCGGCCAATCCTGCTGGTCCAGATCCTACAATTGCAATTGTTTTACCTGTTCTTTTTGTTGGTTTTTGAGGCACTATCCATCCTTCTTCAAATCCTTTTTCAACTATAGATTTTTCTATGTTTTCAATAGAAACAGGTTCGTCAATTAACCCCAACACACAAGCTTGCTCACAAGGAGCCGGACATAACCTTCCTGTAAATTCTGGAAAATTATTTGTAGCATGAAGTATTTCTAGCGCTTGTTTCCATTCTCCTTTATGGATTAAATCATTAAAATCTGGTATTAAATTCCCTAATGGACAACCACTATGACAAAATGGAATACCACAATCCATACAACGAGAACCTTGTTTTTGTTGTTCTTTAATATGTAATGGTTTTGTAAATTCTTTGTAATGTTTAATTCTTTCTTTAACAGCTATATTTCCTTCCTGTTTTCTTTCGTATTTTTTAAATCCTCCTAATTCTCCCATAACTATGCTGTTAATTTTGTTAATGCCTCTTTTTCTAATCTTTCTAAAGCAATCTTATAATCTGTTGGATACACCTTAATAAAGTCCATTTTATTTACTTCCCAGTCTTGTAAAAGTTTTTTTCCTAGAGAGCTGGCTGTGTAAGAAACATGTTTTTTAACATGATCTTTTAACTCTATCTGATCTTTAGTTTCTAAATGAACTAATTCTACCATTTCTAAATTACAAAGTTCGTTTCTAAAAGTATGAGATGGATCGTATACATAAGCTATTCCTCCACTCATTCCTGCTGCAAAATTTCTTCCTGTTTCACCTAAGACAATTACTTGGCCTCCAGTCATATACTCACAACCATGATCTCCAATCCCTTCAACAACAGCAACAACTCCAGAATTTCTAACAGCAAAACGTTCACCAGCAATTCCGTTAATATAGGCCTCACCTTTAATAGCTCCATAAAAACACACATTCCCAACAATAATATTGTCCTCGGCAACGAAATCTGCCTCAACAGGTTTTTTAACCACTATTTTAGCACCAGATAAGCCTTTACCTAAGTAATCATTAGCTTCACCGTCTACTATCATAGTTAATCCTTTGGTAGCAAAAGCTCCAAAACTTTGCCCTGCAGATCCCTTAAAGTTAAGCGTTAACGTATCTTCTGGTAATCCATCCTCTCCGTGTAATTTTGAAATTTCATTACTAGTAATAGCTCCAACAGAACGGTTTGTATTTTGAATCGGATAATTAAATTCAGACTTTATTTTATTTTTAATGGCTGCTTTTGCATTGTCTATTATTTTTATATCAAGTACCTTGTCTAAATTGTGATTCTGTTTTTCAGTATTGTATAAAATATGGTTCCCCTCAACATCTGGTTGATGTAAAATAGCAGAAACATCTATCCCTTTAGCTTTGTAATGATCTATAGAGGGGTTGGCATTAATTTTATGAGTTTGACCAACCATCTCCTTGATAGATCTAAAACCTAACGAAGCCATTATTTGTCTTAATTCTTCAGCAACAAAGTACATGAAGTTAACTACATGTTCTGGTGTTCCTTTAAAATTCTTACGCAATTCAGGGTCTTGAGTTGCTATCCCAACTGGGCAGGTATTTAAATGACATTGACGCATCATTATACAACCTGATGCCACAAGTGGTGCCGTTGCAAAACCAAATTCTTCAGCACCTAATAAACATGCAATAGCTACATCTCTTCCTGTCTTTAACTGGCCATCACATTCTAAAACAACTCTATTTCTTAGATTGTTCATTACTAGAGTTTGTTGCGCTTCTGCAATTCCTAATTCCCATGGTAACCCAGCGTGTTTTAATGAAGTTAGTGGTGATGCTCCCGTACCACCATCAAAACCAGAAATTAAAATAACGTCTGCTTTAGCTTTAGCCACACCAGCAGCGATGGTTCCAACACCTACTTTAGATACTAGTTTTACATTAATCCTAGCTTCTCTATTAGCATTTTTTAAATCAAAAATAAGTTGAGCTAAATCCTCTATAGAGTAAATATCATGATGAGGTGGTGGAGAAATTAGTCCAACATATGGAGTAGAATTTCTAACCTCAGCAATCCACGGTAATACTTTTTTCCCAGGTAACTGACCTCCTTCACCAGGTTTTGCTCCCTGTGCCATTTTAATTTGAATCTCTTTGGCATTGGTTAGGTAATTACTACTTACCCCAAACCTTCCGGATGCTACTTGCTTGATAGCACTATTCTTTGAATCTCCATTGGGTAATTTATTAAAACGAATTTTATGCTCACCTCCTTCACCTGAATTAGATTTCCCTCCAATTCTATTCATAGCTACAGCTAAATTTTCGTGAGCTTCAGCACTAATTGAACCATAGGACATGGCTCCGGTTTTAAAACGTTTTACAATTTCTGTCCATGGTTCTACCTCTTCGATAGGAATTGGATCAAGATTATTAAATTCGAACAACCCTCTTAAGGTCATTAATTCTTTAGATTGCTTGTTTATTTTTTCTGAGTACACTTGATAGCTTTCTTTACTTTTAAGCCTAACAGCTTGTTGAAGTTTAGAAACCGTAGTAGGATTAAACATATGTCTTTCTCCTCCTCTTCTCCAACGATAATCCCCTCCAATATCAAGGTCTAAAACCTTATCTATTTCTAAATCTCTGTATGCAGACTTACATCTTTTATAGATATCTTTCTGAAGGACATATAATCCAATACCACCAATTCTAGAGGGAGTTCCAGGAAAATACTTTTCAGTAAACGCTTTTTTTAACCCTAAGATTTCAAAAATTTGAGAAGCTCTGTAAGAATGTAATGTTGAAATCCCAATCTTATTCATTATTTTTAAAATTCCTTTTCCAATGGCTTTATTAAAATTTTTGACCGCAACTTTAGAATTTATACCCTTTATCTCTCCTGTCTCAACCTGATGCGTAATAATTTCATTCACCATGTATGGATTAATTGCACTTGCACCATAACCAAATAGTGTTGCAAAATGATGAGGTTCTCTTGGCTCTGCAGTTTCCATTACTATTCCAAATTTAGAACGCTTTTGTTTTCTACTCAGCGAATGATGTAAATAAGAACAAGCTAACAAAGCTGGTATAGGAGCATTCTCTTTGGTAACTCCTCTATCAGACAAAATAATAATATTAGAACCAGCATCTACCGCCTCTACTGCTTTATCTAACATAGTATCTAAAGCTCTTTCAATTCCATTTACGCCTTCATCTAAAGGAAATAAAATTGAAATAGATGTTGCTTTAAAATCTGTATGATCAATATTTTTAATTTTATCCAAATCTTCATTGGAAATCACAGGGTTTTGAATAAGAAGTTTCTTAGCTTGTTCTGGAGAGAGATCAAAAATATTTCCATCTGAACCAATAGCTAGACTAATATCCGTAATAATTTCCTCTCGAATACCATCTAATGGTGGATTGGTAACCTGTGCGAATAGTTGTTTAAAGTAATTATAAAGAAGCTGAGGTTTATCAGACAGCACAGCCAAAGGAGTGTCTGTTCCCATAGAACCAATTCCTTCTTTTGCAGAAATTGCCATTGGAGAAATGATGGTAGAAATTTCTTCAATTGTATAACCAAAAAGCCTTAGTCTAGTTTTATAATCTGTAGCTTCATGAGGTATAGTATTGTTTGTATATGGAATATCTACCAAAGGAAGTACGTTATCTGCTACCCATTTCTTGTATGGTTTTTTTGAAATAATTTCTTTTTTTATTTCTTCATCTTCTATGATACGACCAGCATTCATATCTACTAAAAACATTTTTCCTGGTTCTAATCTTCCATGTTTTACAACATTTTCAGGTTTGATATTTAAAACCCCAATCTCAGAAGACATTACTACATTTCCATTCTTGGTAACTGTGTATCTTGAAGGTCTTAACCCATTTCTATCTAACAAAGCTCCTATAAAATTTCCATCTGTAAATGGTACTGATGCTGGTCCATCCCAAGGTTCCATAATACAAGCATTGTATTGGTAAAATGCTTTTTTATCCTCATTCATCGAAGAATCTTTTTCCCAAGCCTCAGGAACCATCATCATCATAACTTCTGGTAGAGATCTCCCAGTCATCAACAATAATTCTACCGCTAAATCCATAGAAGCAGAATCGGATTTACCATCAGTAATAATTGGAAATATTTTTTTAATATCATCACCAAAAAGATCACTTTTCATTAATTCTTGTCTGGCTAACATTCTACTCACATTACCTCTTAAGGTATTTATCTCTCCATTATGACACATAAATCTAAAGGGTTGAGCTAAATCCCAAGAAGGAAATGTATTGGTAGAAAAACGTTGATGAACTAATGCCAACCTAGTTACTAAATCTGGCTGTCTTAAATCACTATAAAAACGACCAATATCCTCTGGAATTAAAAGGCCTTTATAAATAATAGTAGTGGTAGAAAAACTTGGCAAATAAAAATATTTAGCCTCTGAAATTTTAGATTTAGACACAGTGTGCTCAGTAATTTTTCTAGCAGCGAAGAGTTTTGCATTAAATTGTAATTCCGTTAATTCATCAGCACCTTTACCAACAAATAATTGTTTTGTTTTTGGTTGAGTTCTAGCCGCTATGACTCCCAAATTAGACGTATCTACCGGAACATCTCGCCATCCTAAAACACAGAGACCTTGCTTTTTTAATTCTTTTTCAAAAACATTTTGACAATAACTACTTTGATTAAATTTCTTGGGTAAAAAAACTTGTCCAACAGCATATTCTCCAGCTATTGGCAAATCAAAATCACATACACGTGAAAAAAACTCATGAGGAATGTCTATTAAAATCCCTGCTCCATCTCCAGTTCTTCCATCAGAGCTTACTGCGCCTCGATGTTCTAATTTTATTAAAATTTCTAGAGCATCATGTATAATTTGATTGGATTTTTGTCCTTTCAAATTACAAATAAAACCTGCTCCGCAGTTATCTCTCTCAAATTCACTTAAATATAATCCTTGATCATTCATCATTTTTCCACTAATTATTACTACTATTAATTATAAAATTATAAAACACAAGAAAATGCACTGTTGCCAATGCATTTTCAATTTATTAAAGGATATTTAAATTTCTTTAAATCAAAACTTAAATACTACTCATTTTTTAAAGGGGGTAAATGAATTATTCTCCTCTGTCTCTTTTTCCAGGGTAAGCTATTGTTCCATGTTCTGTAATATCAAGTCCTTCTAACTCAACCTCTTTGTCTACACGAAGACCAATTGTTTTCTTCAATGTAAACAGAACGATCCAAGATAAAGCAACTGCCCATACTGCATATGCCAATGAACCAAGTGCCTGAACACCTAATTGAGAAGCTCCACCTCCGTTAAAAAGTCCTATTCCAGTATCACCATCGATACCCCACAATCCTATTACAACGGTACCCCAAACACCAACTACACCGTGAACAGAAACTGCTCCAATTGCATCATCTATCTTTAATTTTTTCTCTATAAACTCAATTGAAAAAACTACTAAAATACCTCCTAGTAAACCAGCTAAAGCTGCACCTTGAGATGACATATTTCCACATCCTGCCGTTATACTTACCAAACCTGCTAGTGCACCATTTAATGTTTGTGCTAAGTGAGGCTTTCCATACCAAATCCATGTAGTGATTAATGCTCCTAGTCCTCCTGCTGCTGCTGCTAGATTTGTTATTAATACTACATTCGAAGCTCCTACAGCATCTGCACCACCCCATGCTAATTGAGACCCTCCATTAAAACCAAACCAACCTAACCAAAGGATGAAAACTCCCAATGTTGCTAAAACTTGATTGTGTCCTGGTATAGGAATTACTTTTCCATCTAAGAATTTTCCAATTCTTGGCCCCACCAATATGGCAGCAACCAATGCAGCCCATCCTCCAACAGAATGAACAATGGATGATCCAGCAAAATCAATAAATCCTAATTCGGTTAACCAACCTGAACCTTGCCATTGCCATCCTCCAGATATTGGATATATAATTGCTGTCATCACTATTGAAAAAATAGCATATGTAGAATACTTAGTTCTACCAGCTATAGCTCCAGAAACTATTGTTGCAGCTGTTGCGGCAAACATCGTTTGAAAAAACAAATCTGCTCCTTCACCCTGAAATAATCCACTCCAGAAAAACCAACCGTTAGTAGTATCTCCATACATTAAAGAATATCCTACAAACCAGTAAGTTAGAGAACCTACACAAATATCCAAGAGGTTTTTCATAGCTATGTTTACAGCATTTTTTGATCTTGTCATTCCAGATTCTACTAGAGTAAATCCGGCTTGCATAAAGAATACTAAAATACCTGATAATAACATCCATAGCATTCCCATGTCTCCGTAGATAGATTCAGTTGTAGATTTAACTGCTACATCTACTGCAGCAGTGAGCTGTTCTTCCGTTACTCCAGTAACAACAGTAATTGAGTCTGTTACGGTTTCTTGAAATACACTAGGTAATCTCAAAATTAGTTTTGGTAAAAAATTAGTCATAATTGTAAATTTTAGTTAAATTATTTTTTAAAAAGAATAAACAGCAGCTACGGTTAAACCAGTTGCATTTTCTTTCCCTCCAACAAATATTATATCATCTCCTGAAGTATCGTATCTTAATTCAGTAATTAGTTTTAAACTTTCGGATAATGTAGTATTACCTGTTAAAGTGAATGCCGAAATGGTTTGATTTCCTGCACCAGAAGTTAGTGTGAAAAATTCTGGTCTTAAACCTAAAGCAAAAGTATCAGAGAATTCATTTTGAAGATATAAGGCAAATCCTTGATAACCTGAATCAGCATCTTCAGAATTTGAATAAGCAGCATTGATTCCAAAAAAGAAAGAGTCTGATAAATCAAAACCACCTGTGTAGTCTAGATATAAAACGTCTGAAGAACCAAAACCGTCTGCTCCATATGCTAGGTTAAAAAATTGATCTTTATAACCAACTTGAAAACCTAATTGATAATAATCATAATACGTTACATCACCATTGTCATCTATTATACCGTCAAAATTTGAACCAGCAGTTAATCCATGAGGGTTAGTTACAGCTAGCATAAATGATAAATCATCAGAAGCAGTATAATCTAATTTTAGTCCTGTGTGAGAAAATGGACCTGCATTAAATAAGTAGGAAACTGAATAATTAAAATTTCCAGTTGGAGATATAACCTCGTAGCCATAAAATGTATTAAACTGACCTAAAGTAAATGTTACTTTGTCAGAAGCATTATAGTATGCATATAATTGGTTAATTGCTCCATCATATGCATTTGCTGCATTTGCTCTAGGTCCAAAAGCTAGATCTGCAACAACTCCTGTTTTACCTTTTTCATAAGAAAATACGGTATTTGCCATACCTAGACCAAAACCATTCGCAGGAACATCCGTTAGAGTTCCAATAGTTCCAATGTCTGAAGTTGATAAATTTGTAGAATAATATGTATCTACACTTCCACTTAGAGTAAATGTTCCTTTTTCATCTTCTTTTTGAGAATACATGTTAGAACTTGCAAATAATACTGATAATAACATGATTAATTTAAATTTTGTCATTTCTTTTTTTTTAGAGTTAGAAGTTGCGAATTTTAAACAAAAAACCCACAACACCAAATAAACAAAGGGACGAGAGCTTACGAAAATGTTTTCGTAAGCAATGTAGCTCTCAAAAAAAAGCACCTAAAAATCATAAATATGTAATTTCAATAATTTTGAAGGAAGTAAAAATATGAATATCACTATTTAAAGAAACATTATTATCATATTCATAAAAATAACGTTTTTTAAAAAAAATATTAACATAAAATTGTTGAAAACGTTAATAATAAATCATTAATATCCATAAAATATAGCAAATAATTAAAAATAATGTATTTTGATAAATATATGGTAGTTAGTAGGAAGTATTATAATTTAAAAAAATTATAAATTATAAGTAATTATTTAAATTTGCTCAACTTATTTTTTGTGAAATTAGACAATACTAATCTTCCACTGATTTTTGCTTGATCATTTAATAATATACCCCAATGATCAGTTCCTCTCCAAAATAACTTTTTCATTTCTTTTATTGCTTCTGGATTGTATGAACATAACTCTTCGGCTAAGGTCATTACTGCTGTATCTAATTCTGAAATATTTTCATAAACTTCTGAGTATAAACCATGCTTTTCTGCCCATGAAGCTGAATAAAATTTTTTAGGATTGAGAGCTATTTGAGTTAGCAAACTAAGCCCTATTTTACGTTCAATTACTGGACCAATAACAAAGGGGCCAATGCCTATATTAAGTTCACTTAATTTTATTTCTGAATGTTTAGTAGCTAGGCAATAGTCTGCAGCAGCTACAATTCCTAAACCACCCCCAACAGTTTTTCCTTGAATTCTTCCAATAATTAACTTTGGACAGATTCTCATTGTATTTATTAGCTTTGCAAATCCAGAGAAAAATATCATTCCAGAATCTTTATCGGAAATGTTTACCAATTCTGTAAAACTAGCACCTGCACAAAAGGTTCGATCTCCTCCGCTTTGCAATACAATTACCTTAACATCTTCATTATCTCCTGCATTTTTTATAAGTTCTACTAGATTTTGTAAGATATCACTGGGTAATGAATTGTGAGATGGATGATAAAATTCAATAAATGAAATATTATTTACTAGGGTCTGTTTTGCATATGATTTCATCATGTAGATGTTTATTTCTATTGTAAAAATACCATAATTTATCGATCGAAGAAATAGAGTACATATTTAGTTTAAAAAAAGTAGGTTAAAAGAAAAAAACATAAAGTATTTAGAAATAATTTTAAGAAAAATCGATTAATGTAACTTTAGTTAGTTTAGTTTCACTATTTTTAATATTTAGTTTTGTAAAATATTCACACAAAACGCTATTATACAACATATTGCATGGTTAAAATCAATAAAATATTACAACTTTTATTTGATAAAATTCTTTCAAGTAAAACAAGAACCAAGATAGAAAAAGTAATTCTTAATGTTGCTTTAGTAAGCTTTTTCATTCATTTAGCATTCATTTACTTATCTAAATTAAACATCATTAATTTTGATTCAAATTCTGAACTATTAAATAATCCGATTTCAGCAATCTACACTCCTTTTTCATTTATTCTTATTTATGAAGTGTACCTCTTGATTTATTACCTACCAAAATCTTTTACAACATATATAACAAAACAGTATCAAATAATTACACTTATAATAATTCGAAAATTGTTTAAAGATTTGTCATCATTAGAGCTCACTTCTAATTGGTTTGAAATTAAAGGGGATTTGCAATTTACCTATGACTTAATAGCCTCACTACTACTTTTCATTTTAATTTATTTATTTCAAAAGCAAGGAAAACAAAAAGCTAAACTTCAGGTTAACCTACAACCAGTAATAGAAAAGTTTGTACAAAAGAAAAGATTAATAGCTGTTATTTTAGTGCCTTTATTCTTTTTTATGGCTCTTAATACTCTTATAAAATGGTCTATAGGAATCGCTATAACTTCCAATGAATTTCCTTCACTTGAGAGTATTAATAATCTATTTTTTGATCAATTTTTTACGGTATTAATATTAGTAGATGTAATTCTACTTTTAATTTCTTTCTTTTACACAGACCAATTTCATAAGATTATCAGAAATTCAGGATTTATAATTTCTACTATTTTAATACGCATGTCATTTGGTGTCAGTGGATTAGTTAATACCATATTAATTCTTGTTGCAGTTTTATTTGGTTTAGCCATGCTTTCAATCCACAATAAGTACGAAAAAAATTATTTAATTTAAAGAGAATTGTCAATCATTTTTTTTTACTTTTATCGAAAATAGTTACAAATGAATTTTATTAAAAAAATAGGATGGTCTAACTTACTTATGTTAGCATTGTGTTTTATGATTATAGTCATTGCTGAGTATTTGTTTTTATCTGGAAACAAATTGCATGGGATATTTATCGGTTTATGGGCGCCAACTTTATTAGGTGTATTGATTTATCTTAAACTTATAGAACATGAGCGCAGATAATATAGTCCTTTACTTTTCCATATTTGTAGTTGCTTTTGTTTTAATTTGGGCATTTTTTATGATACGCCAGTATGATAAAACCGGTAGAAATTAATTTAAATAAAACTAGAATAATTTAAAGTAGTTTTTTTAGTTGTTGAATCGTATGCATTAAATCTTCTTTTTTTGTAAACCTACTAAATGAAAATCTAACGGATGAGTATCCCTCAATATCATTGTTAGCAATTTCTGCTAAAACATGTGATCCTTTAGAACTTCCACTTTGACAAGCGCTACCTCCAGAAACAGCAATGCCATAAAGGTCTAGATTGAATAACAATAATTCATTTTTTGTTGGTAATAATACATTTAGAATAGTACAACTACTCAATTCTATATTTGAAGATTGACCATTAAAAAGAATATTAGAATTAATTTTTTTCAATTCTTTCATAAAAAATACTTTTAAAGTGTTCATGTTTCTCATATCTGACTCTAAGGTTTCAGAAGCAATTAAAAATGCTTTCTCCATTCCTAAAATTCCATGAACATTTTCAGTACTTGATCTAGCTCCTTTTTCTTGATCACCTCCGTGAAGCATAGGCTGAATTCCAAAACCATTTTTAAAGTAGGCAAAACCTACTCCTTTGGGACCGTGAAATTTATGGGCACTAGCAGTAATAAAATCAATTGGGGTTTCTTCTAAATCAATCGAATAATGCCCAATAGTTTGAACAGTGTCTGAATGAAATAACGCTTGATATTTTTGACATAAATCACAAACTTGTTTTAATGGTAAAATATTTCCAATTTCATTATTTATATGCATTAAACTCACCAAAGTTTTTTTATCTGTTTTTATTAATAAATCTTCTAGATGTTTTAATGAAATATCACCAGATGGCAGGACGTTAACAAAGACCAATTCAATGTTACAGGTATTTTGTAAAAAAGCTACTGTATGTAAAACTGCGTGATGTTCTATTTTAGAAGTAATAATACGTTTTACCTCTAAATTATTAACTGCATTGTGTAAGATTAGATTATCTGCCTCCGTACCTCCTGCTGTAAAAATAATTTCAGATGCTGATGAATTTAATAAGTTGGCAATGTTATTTCTAGCTGTCTCAACTAAATTTTTTGCCTTTCTACCAAATTGATGTGTGGAGGATGGATTTCCAAAATTTTCTAGCATTGATTCTTGCATTACATCAATAACTTCTTTTGCCATTGGTGTTGTTGCAGCGTTATCTAAATAAATTTTTTTCATACTACAAAAGTATTTATTATTTATGACTTTGGATTTTGATATACATAAACTTCTGTAGCTCCAAGACCATACTTCTTGTAGGAAGCATCATAAAACCTAACTGGGTACCTGCCAAATAAATAATGAAGCTCACTTTTTAAAACACCCTCTCCTACTCCGTGAATAAAAATAATTTTTGAAATTCTTTTAGAAATGGCATACTCAATTTTTCTTTTTGCTGTGTTTAATTGTAGCGTTAACATATCAAAATTATCCATCCCTTTAGTTTCTCTTATCAATTGATTGATATGTAAATCTACTTCAAGTATCACTTCGTTTTTCTCTTTTTTAAAGTTAGATATTTTAGGTTTTTTTTCTTCTAACTTTTCGTTTAAAAGAGAGTTGTTGATATCTGAAAATTTAGATAATTGATACTGATCTTCTTCTATAAGTACCAACTCTTTTTGATGGTATTGATACACCATACCATCATTATCTTCAATACTTATTGTTTGATTATCTATCCTTACAATAACACCTTTTAAAACATCATCTAATACAGCTACTTTTTTACCTATGAGAAATTGCATAATTAACCTTAACTTAATCTTTATATATTTGTTGTTATAGTATCTTTGGGGCAAAAGTAAGAAGATGATAAACACTAACCCTAAAATGGTAAAAGATTTCTTTGAAAGGTCTCAACAAAATATTGTTATAGATAATACTAGAAAAGACCTTTTAACTAAAATAGCTAAAAAAATTACTGCCAATTATACTAATGGCAGCATAAATATCAATTTTATTTGCACTCACAATTCTAGAAGAAGCCAACTAGGGCAAGTTTGGAGTTTTTTTGCTGCTAACTATTTTAATGTTCCAATAAATGCTTTCTCTGGTGGTACAGAAGAAACTGCCTTTCACAGAAATACAGTTAAAACGTTAACTGAAGTAGGGTTTAAATTTAAAATTGAAGAATTTTCTCATACAAATCCAACTTATAGAATCTATTTTTGTGATGATAAGCCTTCTTTACTAGGGTTCTCAAAATTATATGATCATACTGAAAACAAAACACCTTATTTTGTATTGACTACTTGTAATAATGCTGATGAAAATTGCCCATTTAT
>CALKFR010000008.1 GCA_938084555.1 uncultured Flavobacteriaceae bacterium
GATAGAATTTTTTCTTCTCTTACTGACATTTTTTTAGTAATCTTTAATTTAGTTATTTTTTCTTTTTTTTAATTCAGCTCTAATTTCATTTGCTCTCTCTTCTGTGATACTATAATTACGCATCACAAGCATTGCTAATATTGTTCCGACCATTGGGAAAAAACAAAAGAATGCATGAAGCCCATCAACGGCAGCTTGTTGATCTGTTGTTGCCAGATCAGAGTTGAAACCAACTATAGTGATAATAACTCCACTTAGCGCTCCAGCAATTCCATACCCCACTTTCACCATCCACCAGTAGATCGCTCCAAAAATACCTTCTCTACGCTTTCCGGTATTTATTTCATCGATATCAATAACATCTGCAGTCATAGACATCATAATAGTAAACAAGCTTCCTATACCAAAAGAAAAGAAAGGTAATGCAATAATATACATCCAAGGTTTTCCAGGAATAAATAAGAAATAAAGCATAATATATCCTATTAATGAAATGGATTGAGATAACATAAAAGCTTTTTTCTTGCCAAGTTTTTTTGACATCCAAGCTACAGCCGGAATTACAATGAAAGTAGTTCCTATTGCACCTAAGCATCCAAACATAGAAACCCATATACCGCTGGCACCAGCATCTCCATTAAATAATTTATATACAATTACAAAAAAAGTAAGAGCGGCTACTGTATTAAAGGCATTAAATATTAAAAAAGTTGCTCCACATAATTTTCGAAATTCTTTGATTTTAAATGCAGCTACAAAACTTTCGAATATTTTCATTAAGCTATTTCCAATATTTGCTGAGTTTAAGGGTTCATAGTCTTCGTTAAGTGTAGAGTCGCTTTTTATAAAAATTGCGGGTACCATAGCACAAATTGCACAGGGTATCGCAACCCAGATTGCCAATTCCTTTACAGCCACATCTGCAGATGGAAACCAACTTTCATCATACATAATGATCCAGAATAAGGGTGCAATTACCCATGCCCATTGCCCAATAAATTGAGCTATTGCCATTATATTGGTACGTTCATGAAAATCATCACTCATTTCATATCCCATGGCTACATAAGGAACACTAAAAATAGTTAGACCTAAATAAAATACTAAAGACCATAAGAAGAAATACCAAAAGTTATATTCTACTCCATCAGCCTTACTCAGCTGCCACATAAAAATATAGGCAAGACCCATAAGAATACCTCCAATAAGAACATATTGTCTTCGTCTTCCCCATTTAGATTTTGTATTGTCTGAAATAAAACCCATAATTGGATCAGTAATTGCATCAAATATTCTAGGGAAAAGAAATACTAAAGACCACATCCAGCCAGAAAAACCTAAATCTTCAACCAAAACAACCATGAAGATTCCTAAGATTGCTGGAAACATTTGGTTGGCTAGCATCCCAAAACCAAAGGCTATTTTTTGTCCCATAGGGACTTTACTTGTTCTAGACATAATTATTAAATCGTATTAATTAATATTGTTTGTATTGCTTGTGGATTAATTGAAATAGTAGTTTCTTTTTTATCCAATGAAAGCGAAAAGCTTTTTTGAGTTGTACCTTCATTAAAAATTACTACAGCAATTGATCCGTCCATATTTTTAGCTGCAGTAACCATTAGATCTTTATCAGACTTTTCAACTCCTATTACTTTAGCTTCTGGTCTAATATATTTGCTAAAATGTGCCATGGTATAATAAATTGGGGTAAAGTAAACCTCGTCTTTTTCCGGATCTACAATTACAGGAGCCACACACCAGTTTTTAAACCAGTTTGGACCTCCTTGAGTATCTAAGACCATATTCCAATCTACCCAACCATCAACCCAATTATTTAGACAACCAATAATATCTCTGGCATACCTGTTAACGGGGGCATATTTAGGATGAAGATGTTTATCTTTTTCAGGAGCCCAATCCCATCCCCAATCTGTAGCTTCTTTACTCCAATACCAATCATCATCTTGCCATTTTGGAATTTCTGAATCTACACAACCCTCAGTTTCTATCAAGTACTTGTTAGGAGCTTTATTGTGTGCATATTGTAATGCTTCAGGGAAAAAATCATAGGTACTTTCATACCAGTGAATTGCTGTACCATCAAAATATTTTGAGGATGAATCATCTTTATACATTTCATCTACCCATTCTTGTAAACCAGCCCTATTTTGGTCATAACCTAAGATTATTTTATCTCCATAACCATCTTTTTCTAATTTTGGACCTAAATGAAATTGAACAAAATCAGTCATTTCCTTAGGAGTGTAATGCATACTTTCCCAATTGTTTCCATTTCCATGGGGCTCGTTTTCTACTGTAAAACCCCATATATCAATACCTTCAGTTTTGTAAGCGGTTAAGTATTTGGAGAAAAATAACGCCCAAGTATCATAATATTTAGGAAGCAATTTACCGCCAACCCAATTATTATTGTCTTTCATCCAAGGTGCAGCAGTCCATGGAGATGCTATGATCTCGAAGCCATCTTCAGAAATTTTCATGGCGTCTTTAATCATTGGTATAAGATCGTCTTTATCTTCTTGGATAGAAAAATGCTCAAGCTCTATATCGTTCTCAACAGGAGAATATGAATAGTTTGATAGTGAAAAATCACATGAGTTCATGTGAGTTCTTGTCAGAGAATAATTTGCACCTTCTTTTGAAAAATAAGCGTTCAATATTGATTCACGATTTTTAGAACTTAATTTATTTAACAAGTGGGCGGATGCCTCTGTAAAAGAACCTCCAAACCCTGTAATTTTTTGATATGTTATTTCCGGGTTAATACTGATTGAAGAAACTTCATTAGCCATAGTAAAGCTTGTTATTTGACTTAATTTATTTCCATTTTTTGAAGTTTCTATAACTTTTACAGATAATGGTTTTTCCGATGTGCAAGAGAGGACACTCATAAAGATTAATGTTAAAAAAAAGTATATCCTGATTAATTTCATTTCACTGTGTGTTTTTATAAAGTGTTGATATTTTTTTTGAAAGGAGGGACATGCACTTCTAAAAGCAAACTGTCCTTGTTTCCGTTATATGTTTTTGTAATTGGTTTTTTGCCCCTACCCAAACCTTTGAAAGTTCCGTTATCAACTAAATTCCATAAAGCATATTTGGCTTTTCCATCAACTGTAAACAAACCAAAGTGATTTTCTGAACCCTCTGGATTTGAAGCATCTTTCCAAATCTCATCAAAAGCTTCAAAATAGAAACATGAGACTCCGGCTTTTGAAGACCATTCTCTCATATGCCTGTAAAATAAAGCTTCTTTATATTCATCAGTTGCTTTACTCCCTTTGTTACCATAAAGGCCGTTTGAAAATGTAGCCCAGCCTGTTTCCCCTATGTGTACAGGTTTTTTAATCCCTAAACTTTTTACATAATTAACTACACTATCATATTGCGAGACAGCATAGTCTTTTGATCGTAACATAATATTATTTACCTTTTCTATATTAGGTTTTTCATAGTTAGTATACCAAAATACAGGGTTGTAATGTGTGTCATGCATGGGGTAGGTATGCATTGAAATATAATCTACTTCTTTAATAAGTTTATTTAAATCTTCTGTGTGATATTCATCACTACCACCACCCCAAGAAGCAAAATTATCAGAACTAGTAATCCAAAGGTTTTCAGGGAGTTTTCCTGTTTTTTTCAAGTTTTGTAGATGTGACACCCATTTAAGAATTACAGAAGGTTGAACATAGTAACTTGTTGCCCATTTTACCATAGCCTCGTTCCCAACAGCAATAATTTTTACAATACTTGGATATTTATTTGCTAATGAAACAGCTCTAGCAATTTCACCTTCATTTTGATCGCTCTCCAATAGGTGATTTACAGGTTGATTGGTCCAAGCATTTTTACAATCTATCCAAGCCCCCAACATTACATACATTTCAAAAGACGGGTTTTCATTCTTTAGTTCCTGTATGGCTTTTAGAATTGTTTCAGCTTGAGCTAGTTGAACGTTATAGGTCCTTAGAATTCTAATTTTCATAGCATGAAGAATATTCATATCCTCTTTAATCTCTGCTATTGTAGGCTGAATTCCTCTTGTAGATTTTCTATAACCACCATATGAGATTGCTAAATAATCTGGATTTCCTAATATTTCTTTTGCTGTCAATTGTATCTTCTGTTTAGGGTTTTGTTGTATTTCTTTCTTTATTTTATCATTACTACAAGATGACACTATAGATAAAATAGTTATTGTGTATAGATAAAAATTTAACCTCATCGACTTTATTTTCCTATTTCAAATATGTGTTATTTATGTACGCTTTGATCTGAACAACATCTCCAGTTCTTTTGAATATTTTTTCACTTGTTTTTTGATCTACAACTAATGAATCAATTTTGGAAGAAGTCCCGTCTTTAAAAGTAATTTCCAAACGATTTTTATCAGATATATGATAAATTATTGGTATTTGACAATATGTAAATGCAAGTGAATTCACAGGAATTATTATGTTTTGACTTCCATTAAATATGCTTAAATATTCAAAAGTTGTTTCTTTAGAAATAAACTCTTCTTTTCTGAGTAAACAAGGATTAAAATATAGTTTTCCACATTTCACAAAAACACCTAATTCTCCGAATCTTGAGATTACATCTTCTTTTACCTGCCCAGTCATTCCTGGTTGTTGAGCACCTTTTCCACCTGGTGTGTGAGAATAAGGATCTGTTGGAAAAGCCCCATATAGCTCTGGAGATTTATGTACTCCTATACCTTCATTTATTTCATAAAAGTGTTCAAGCAATTGACCTATCATTACTTCATCCTCTTCATTTGATATGGCCTGCAAACAAGATTCCTGTACAGCTAACAATAATTTTGAAACCATATGCCAATATATAGAACCTAATCCCTCATAACCATAAAATGTACCGGATCTTCCTGTAAAAGCTTTGTGATTAAAAACCTCTTCAAAAGTCTGAAGAACTTTTGGGGTTTCAGAGGCTAATAAGCTACTATATTTTGTGTTAGAAAGCTTTTCTAAAGCTTCAGTAACATCGTTTGCGTTTTTAAAGTTTCCGTTAAAGTGGTACTCACCATTTACATCTCTTTCAATAATTTGAACAGCGTTATCTTTTAACATTTCTTGAAACAGCTTTGACGATAAAACCGCATCTTCCGAAATTGTATTTCTATCTAAGAATCCTTTTAATTCTTTATAAGGGTAGAGTAAATAACTGTATTGATCTTTTCTAAAGAGCTTACTTTCTTTTAGGGCATTTAATACATTTAAAGTTTCTTTACCATTTAGGTAGCCAGAACTTAAAACAGCAACCTGACCCTCTAACATTTCACTTAAGTAGCTTATAGAAATAGTATTGTCGTTATTTACTGTCATTAAATTGTATGCGTGATACAAATTATCTGAACGTTTATTAGCTTCAATAGAATGTTCTAAATATAATTTGCTTAGGCTTACAAACCTTTTTAATTTATCAAAAGATAGATTTGTTTTTCTACCAGAGAATGCATGGGTGTAAATTTGCGTTCGGTAATCATCTCCTGCTTGCCCTAAATCATCTAAAATTCTTTTTTTATCAGCATCATTTATTGAGGAAGCTAATAATTTAGTGTTTTTTTCAAAGGTACTCAGTACTTTATCGAAAAACTCCAAAATTTCGTTAGAAACTTCAACTTCAGTAGTTGAGGAGTTTTCTAATAATTCTTCAAAGAAATTAAAAAAACGGGTTAAGTAATATAACGTTACCATTGAAACACCATTTCCTACAAGAGCGTTATTGGCGTCATTCCATTCAGGTCTTTGAGTATTCATCCAGATACCTCCCTCAGGAATAAAATTAGATAATTTTGCTAATGAAGTTGCAAGAATTTTTTCTATAAAATTTGCTTTTACTATAAAGCGATGTTCATCTCGCAATAAAGCACCATCAGCACCCAAAGATGCTCTTTCTTCACGAATTTTAGTATCCAATTGTTGGTCAAAAATTATGGTGTCTTTCGGGTTTTTAAGCAGCTCTCTATAAGATTTTATTTTATAAGGAACATTCGCATAAACAAAAAGATTTTTAGTGAAGAAACTTTCTAATCTCCCCGGTTTATGATTATTTATAAACTCTAAAAACTTTAACAAGTAGATGATTTGATGGTCACCCCAGTATCCAATATATGACCATGGGTCATCTGGCTCAATGGTTTCCCAGTCAAAACCTCCTTTTGTTACTCTGTAAGGGTTGTAGCCATCAAAAGTTGTAGCATTTAAAAATTTATGAATCATACTTTCAATAAATTCTGGGTATGAGTGCGCTAAGGCCTCCCAGTTTTGAAAGATGTCTCTCCAGTTACCCTCATAATCTAATATTTTGGAACCATCAATTTCATTTCTTGTATTTATTGAAAATCTATTCCAAGGTCTACTTGGGTCTCCATGACGCCTGCTAAATTTTAACGGCATATACTCTAAACAAAGTCGTCTGAAGTTTTTGTCTTCGTTATCATATGCGATCTTTTGAAGCTCTGAAAGTGAAAATTCTTCTGGAAGTTTTTCTATGATTTCCTCAGAAGTAAAAGCAACTTTTGTGTTTGCTTGTTCTAAATAGTTTTTAAAATCCCACTTTTCAATTTGATAATTATTATCAAAAATCCCTCCTCGCATAATATTAAAAAGTGTGTTTGCAAAATGGCGGGTATCTTTCAGATTGTCTGAGGTAATTTGAATAGCATCTGAGGCTGAATTTAATTCAACTAAACGTTTTGTTCCAAGATTAATATCTTCATTTACTATCTCTTCCAAAGAGGATGCTTCTTTGATTTGTTTTGATAATTTTGCGATGCTAGAATGATTTTGATTTACATTAGCAATAATCATCCATTCTTTAAATGATTCTTTTTCTAGTATGATTTCTGAATTTAAAAAGTAAGCTCCTTTCTCGGCTTTTATGTCTATTTCCTGATCTACTGATTTTCCTAATCTAAAATTGTTTAATTGTAAAGAAGAGAGAAGGTATTTTGGGCTGTTTAATCCGAGAGACCACACCACATTAGCTTTTAGGGCTTCACTAGCTTCTGCTTTGTCAACTAATATGGCACTCAATGCAAAAATCCCTAAACCTGTTGCTTCTTCTAGTTCATTTCGCTTGTATGCATCAACAAGGTTACTAGATTGATTTTGCTCATCACTACCAATACTAGCAGGCATAATATTTTGAATACCATCTAGTAAAGATACTTTTACGGCACTATCGCTTGTATTGATCAGTTTAGATTTCTTAATAAATCCAAAAGTATTACTTGAACTCCATTGGTATCTGAAAATTAATTCTAAATCATGGTTAATTTCCTCGAAAATAATTTTGTTTCCATATTTATTTTTATAAAGATTTTGGGTTGTGGAATAACTGCCTAAAGACCTGACTGCTAATGGTTCCCACATAAAATCTTGGTTATCTTTAGATACTTTGAAAATAGATTTATTTCCTGTAATGTCTGCAGATTCTGTAATTTTATCGTCTGTATAGTAGGGGAACAAAGCATACTCAGAATTTTTTCTCCCAGCAGTTAGTCCTCCATTACTTGATATAAACATCCAATGATTAGAATCACTTACAATACTCATAAAGAAAGGACGCATTACATCATTATTTGAAATCTGATAATATATTTCATCGTCTATGATTACAGATTTCAATTTAACATCCATATTATTTAATGAGGTTTCTTTTGTTACTATATTAGTTTCGTTACTCATTTGGTAAAGTGCTTTTTTATTTTTTTAATTGAATTTTTTAGTTTGATTGTAAAATTTGATCAATATAAAAATCTCCAGAAGTAGTTCCTGGACCATCAATAAAAATGACCAATCTATTGTATTTTTTTAATGAAGAAAATGAAAAACTTAATTCTTCCCATTCATTTCCAGAATGAAATGCTGAGCGCTCAATTGAACTATTTTCATCACTAACTTTCTCTAATTTAAGCATTATTTCTACTGGCTTTATAGAGTGTAATGCTAATTTTATAGTATTCCCATTTTCCAAGTCAATAGGAGATTTAAGATCTAAATAACTTCCTTCCCAATTATTTCCTGAGTTTGTAAATACACCTAATTTAGTTGTTAAGGTATTATTATTAGTCAGCGGATTCTTATCGCTAAGTTTAAAGGATGCTCCATTAAAAGAGGTAAATTTTAATACTATTGGGTTATTATTAAAAGCTATGTTAAACACTGGATTTGTAGCCTTCTCCCAAAGTGCATAAACGACTGAATCTTTACTTTTATTTGCGCGATCAAGATTTTTCTTATTGAGAGCTCCTTTAATATCAGCCTTAATTATGTCGATGTTATTAAAATATTCTTTCAGTAAATCGAGATTGCTATTTTTATTGAAAGGATTAAATTTATGAACTTCCTTCAATAGATAATAGGCAGTTCTGGGGTATAAGTTATAGAGGCCTTTCTCGTTAGTTG
Organism: uncultured Flavobacteriaceae bacterium; assembly: GCA_938084555.1. Taxonomy (GTDB): domain Bacteria; phylum Bacteroidota; class Bacteroidia; order Flavobacteriales; family Flavobacteriaceae; genus Polaribacter. The sequence continues at coordinate 8,457 of CALKFR010000008.1, forward strand.
GCCCTTTAGCACAAATCCCAAACCATTCTTCATTCATATTATTTTTCCCCTCTTCAAGATCTACTGAGTATCCTCCATTAGCCCAAGTTGCAACAGTATCATGTTTGCTAACATTTTTTCTATGATCAAAATCATACTTCCACCAGCCATCACTAAATTGAAAAGTAAAACCACCAATAGTGTTTTCATACTTTCCCATACCTGCGGAATTTTCATAAATTTCTCTCCAGTTCTCTAGGAGATAATTTGCCTGAGTTCTCTGATCTTCTTTAGAATTAAGTGAGTTATAGGCATCTGCACCAAATTCAGTAAATAAAAGAGGTTTATTCAAAGTTTCTTTAACGGATTTAAATAGATTGGTAAAGGAAGCACCTCTATATGAGTTGACTCCCAAAATATCAATATCCTTACATTCTTGTGCGATTATGTCAATAAATAGATTGTCTCCATTACAAATAGCTACAGGATGATTAGAATCTAGTTTTTTAATTATTTTTGAGGCCTCATTCATTAAACGATACATAGGCCTTCCATATTTTTCTCCCACAGCTATTTTGTTAGCCTCTTCTTTAGGGAAATCTTCAGTCTCTGCTCCAGACCAAAAAAGTCCATAATTATTTTCGTTTCCAAGCAAATACAATAAAAGGCCAGGGGTGTTTTTGTAATCACTAACCATTGTTTCAATTTCTGACAATAAAATCTCTTGCATCTTAGAATTTGAGTAATCTGTGATTGGATTCCATTTTCCGTCTACTGTCATACCATACCTTCCAAAAGAATGATTAATCATTGTATAAATACCATAATTTTCATAGATATATTGAATCCATTTTGCAGGGATATCAGAATAATGGCGAATAGTGTTGATATTCATGTCTTTTAATAGAGACATTTCATGGTCTAGTCCTAATTTTATGATTTCATCTGAACTCTTCCAAAAATTAGCACTAACAGCATCCTTGCCAATTGGAATCATATCCCAATTCATTCCATTAATTATAAATTTTTCACCATTAACAATCAACACATTTCCATGCTCATTTGATTTTACCAAAACTTCATGAGTTTGACAAAAAGATAATGACAAACTAATGAAAAGCAATCCAAATAATTGAATTATTTTTATGTTTGAAAAATCAGGCATCACTTCTTAAGTACAAATTTTTTTTAAAATTCATCACTTGCTAATTTAATAGTAAGATTTCACTTTTTCTTATTTAAAACCTAGACAAAAATCATACAAAATAAATAAAAAGTATGTTTTTTGATTTTTTTTATTTGTAACTCATTCCTTAATGGGAAAAACAACTGATTAAAGGTCTCTTAAAAATCAAAAAAAACACCTCTTGTTGTAGTTTTGTATAGGTTAATCCATTATTTGTATAGTTTGATTAAATTAATTGTAATGCTGTAATCCCTACCGTTGTTACCAATAAGTTATTCCTGTAATTATATTGTTTTTTAAAACTTATTTTATAAAAATTTTATTTTTGGTGTACTTGTAAACAAAAGAGTCCTAAATATTTTTTAAAATATTTAGGACTCTTTTTCTTAATTTGTAGTTAATAAAAGCGTCTACTTTAGTCTGCTTTTACTGGAATACTTTAACATAATCAATTTCCATAGTATCCTCTGTAAATGCAGGATCTATATCACCGCCAAGAGTTCCACCCATGGCAACATTAAGTATCAAATAAAAATCTGAATCAAACGGTAAATCTGCAGAATTTGTTAATTCATAATACTGAATATCGTCTAGATATATTTTTATAGCACTTTCAGACCATTCAACAGTGTATAAATGAAATTCAGTAGAAGCATTTTCAACAGTGGCACTTTCACCATAACTAGCATTATTTCCACCAGCAGTGTTAAACCAGTGAGTTGTTCCTAATACTCTAGTCTTATCGTCACCACGTTGCTCCATAATGTCTATTTCACCGGAGGATGGCCATCCTACTGTTGGATGGTTTGACCCCAACATCCATATCGCAGGCCATGTTCCTTGAGATGCAGGTAGTTTGGCTCTGACTTCAACTCTACCATATGTAAAATCATAAAGTCCTTGAGTTTTTATTCTAGCAGAAGTAAAATTATTTCCTTCTTTTTTTGCTGTAATCTTTAATGACCCATTTTCAACAATCACATTTTCTGAACTATCAGTATAACTTTGAGCTTCCTGATTTCCCCATCCGGCATTACCAAAAATATCTGTAGTCCCTAGATCATAAGTCCAATTGCTTGAGTTTGGCGCACCATCTGTATTAAAATCATCCTCCCATACAAGATTTGTATATTGATACCCTGGGTCTACATCCCCTTCAACAGGTTTTGTTGATGTAAATCTTTGATACCATGCAAAACCATTGCCAGCTTGTATAATTCTAACAAATAATTCATCGTCTGAAATAGATATGATATCATAAGTACTTGCTCCTACATACCACCCTAAAAACCCTCCATCGCTAATTTCAAAACTTGTTTGTCTGTAAGGAACTTCATTATAACTACCTTCTAAAGCTGCTTTTGAACTGGATGGGAAAAAGGAAACATTCTTCTCACCAAACATTGTAGTTGCTACTGTTTCGTCATGACATGTATCTCCAGCAACTCCTAATTCTCCAGCATAGGCTCCTGGAATAAAAGCGGGTCCAATAGTTTGTTCGAAACTAATCCCATTAGCTGTTCTGGTAAATACAAATTCATTATCATACATACAGTATTTTTCATCATCCCAAGGTTGTATTAAATTCCACCAAGCTTCGTAAGCAAACTCTCCATTTCCATAATCATCTTCAACGGGTCCTAGTCCTACATGTAGAGGTTTATTAGCTTGCCAATACCATTTTTTACTGCTTCCAATATCGTTAACATCTGATGATCCTGTTAAAAAGTTTTCTGCTTCCTCATCTTTGAAAGAATTAAACACGGTTACTTCTAAATTAGTGCTAGTACCTAAACCTCCAGTTCCTGTTGCATTTACGACCACATTGTAAGTATATACTCCAACATTTGCAGAATAACGGTGCTCTATGATCCCTGTTGGACTAACAGCCGTTCTGCCATCACCAAAATTGAATTGATAGTTTATTTCGTTATCTGAAGTTGCGGTAAAAACAACAACAGCACTTCCATCACCATTAGGGTTTTCATTGTCTTGACCAACAATTTCAACACTAACACTTAAGTTTGTTGGAGCTACCAGCGCTCCTACTTCATACGATTCTTCCTGACAACTCGTAAACCCTACTAGAAGTAGAAAGAATACTGAGATGTTGTGTGTTATTTTTTTCATTTTATATTTTTTATTAGTGTAATAATCATGTTTAATTTAAGGATAACGATACATCATCTATATTGACCAGTCCAATTTCTCCACCGATATCAAACAAAACTCTAGCATCAGGTGCTTCAAATCCTACATCTGTATAAGTAAAAGTATAGGTAGTTCTTGTAGTCGTAATGTCTAAAGGTGCACCTGTATTTGTCCAAGGCGGTCCACTGAGTCCAATACCGGCAACGATGGTTCTATCTCTATCTGACCAAGCATCAAAGGTTAATGTATAGGTATTCCCTCCAATGATTTCAACTTTTTGACTAAGATTCACATCATAAACATTTCCTGCTGCTTCGACATTGACAGAATAATAAGTGTTTCCACTATCTGTAACTACAGGGGCAGGAGAATTATCGTCAACTCCAACAATCCAAGCATCACTTCCGTTCTCAAAATTACCATTTGTGAGAAGATTCCCAGATCCAACAATTAAAGATACATTATCAATATTCACAAGCCCAACTTCTCCACCAATATCAAACAAAACTCTTGCATCACCAGCACCAAAACCAATAGACGAGTAGGTGTAAGAAAAAGTAGTTCTGGTTGTTGTAATATCTAAGGGAGCACCGGTATTGGTCCAAGGTGGTCCACTAAGGCCAATTCCTGCAACTATTGTTCTATCTCTATCTGACCAGGCATCGAATGTTAGGGTATAAGTACTTCCTTCAGCTAATGCAACTTTTTGACTCACATTTACATCATAAACATTACCCGCAGACTCTACATTAACAGAGTAATAGGTATTTCCTCCATTTGTTACAACAGGGGCTGGGGAATTATCGTCTACTCCAACAATCCATGAGTCACTTCCGTTTTCAAAATCTCCATTTGTTAAAAGCCCATCATCAAATCCAGGACCAGATGATGCTCTATAAAAATATAAATTATCAATAAAAACAGTTCCTACAGGATCTGCAGAAATTACAGTCTGATTTATATCAGAAAATGGAACATCTGTAAAATCAGATAAAGGAAGATCAAAACTGATCCATTCTCCCTCTTGATCTATGGCATTTGATACTTCAAACTCAATATTATCTGTACCACCATTATATCCTGTACCATTAAAATCTACAAATTTAATTTTAAAAGTACTTACGTTTGTACTCCAAACATCAAAATGCACCATTTCCATAGTAGAGGCATCTATTGGTGAAGCTTCAGTTATGATACCCGCATAAGCTAGATCTCTATAAACTAATGTCTGATTTCCTTCAATAGCTACTTCTTCTTGAGCGGCAACTACAGACCAGCTAGTAGTGTATGAATCTACAGTAGTTTGTATGTATTGTTCACTATACATAGAAATGACATCTGCTGCATCTCTTCCCGGAGGTGAGGGTGCTTTAGCAATTGGAGATAAAATTTCTGTTACTTCAAACTCTTCTGTATACTCGGTAGTTTCAATTGCACCACCTTTAGCTACAACTTTCACGGCGTAAACTCCGGGTGTTTCGTAGTCATATGATATTTCATCACCTATATTTCCAGTAACTACAGGTTGATCAATTCCATCTTCTCCAGAGTGAAATTCAAAAGTGGTTGCAAATTCTGCTGTAGCTGTAATATTAACTTTTCTTGAGACAGCCACATCATTTTCAATAGTTACTTCTAAGTTTCTTGGAGCTTGAAATGACATCACCAGCTCTTGGGTTATCTCAGCTGATTCACCAATTATATTTGTAGCAACAACACCCACTGTATAAGTTCCTTCTGGATAAACATGTTGAACACTTTCTCCGTTAGCAAAGCTTACAGATTCTGATCCATCTCCAAAATCAATACTAAAAGAAGTGGCTCCTTCAGCAAATGGAGTTATAGTTGCTAAACCTGTATTGTCTTGGGTTACAATAAAGTTTACCCCAATATTAGATGGTAATGCAACATCATTTAGAAACTCTAGGTTTGTTTCATCTTTACAAGAACTTATAATTATAAGTATCAGTAAAGCTTTGTAGAATGTTTTTATTTTTTTCATAATAGTTTTTATTTTAATATCCTTGATTTTGATCCCAACGATTACCAGCTAACTCTATTTCAATTCTTGGAATTGGGAAAACTTCGTTTTTATTGGGTGTAAATCCAGGAATGGAAGCTGTATTCCCAGTTCTAACTTGATCAAAAAAGTGATGGCCTTCTCCAGCCAATTCTAATTTTCGCTCATTTAAAATATTTTCTAGGGTAGCAGTTATTCTGTTGTTAGAGTCGCCAAAGGCTCTATCTCTAACTTGGTCTAGTAAATCTTGAGGATTATCTTTTTGAACAGACGCTTGTAAATTAGCTTCAGCAGCCATCAACAATACATCAGAATAACGTATTGCTCTATAATTGTTACTTCTATTTATATTTTGATCTGGAAGCACTATGTCATCTGCATAAGGAATGTATTTTTTATTAAAATATCCTGTATGTTCTGATCCTAGATTGTAAGTAACATCAGGTCTGGAAGCTACAAAAGCATCAATATCAAAAATCGTTGCCTCTTTTCTTGTGTCCGCTGCATCATATAGGTCTACTAGCTCCTGTATCGGAACGTTGAAACTAAAACCAGATGCGTAAGGAGTAAAATCACCATCTCTAAATCTAGGCCCCATAAATCCTACTGCAAAATTTCCTTCTAAACATTGGAAACAACCAAAACCTGCTCCTTCTTGACTTCCTGAGTATTGAACTTCAAAAATAGATTCTACATTGTTTTCATTGTTGTTTAAGAAAATAGAGGCATAATTAGAAACCAATTGATATTGTCCAGATGATATTACTTTATTAAAAGCATCTGCTGCTTCGTCATATTTATTTTGATATAAATAAATTTTCCCTAAAAGCGCCCATGCAGCTCCTTTAGTTGCTCTTCCTTTTTGTACTTGTTGCCATGGTAAGTTTTCTATGGTTGATAATAAGTCACTTTCTAATTGTGAATAGATTTCACTTTTTGGTGTTCTATCAATTGATTGCGTTTCAGCAATGCTAATTCTTCCATCAGTGTACATTGGTACATCTCCAAAGAATTTTATCAATTCAAAATAGTAGTATGATCTTAAGAATAAGTTTTCGGCTAAAACTCCTTGTTTTTCATCGAAATCTATTTTATCTTGAAATTCAATGATATAATTAGCTCTACTAATTCCCGCGTACATCCACTGCCAAACACTTCTTAAGGCGCCATTATCAGGAGTGTGAATCATATCATCAATTTGTTGCCAATCTAGAACATCTGCTTGATTTTCACCTCCACATAACGAATTGTCGGAGGCAATCTCACCAAGGATGTTGTTAAGGGCAGTAGTAGATAATAAATCATATACCCCTATTAGTGCATCCTGAAAGTCCTGAGGATTGTTAAAGAAGTTTTCAGAATTTTGCTGTCCTTCAGGAGAAATGTCTAAATAATCATCGCACGAAGTAAAAGAAACAAATGTTAACGTGATTGCTATTAAATATATTATTTTATTTTTCATCATATTTTGTTTTAAAATGATACATTAATTCCTAATGTGTATGTTCTAGTTTGAGGATATTGACCTAAATCAACTCCTGCAGCAGAAGGATTTGCGTTAGATACATCTGGGTTATAACCACTATATTTTGTAAATGTATATAGGTTATTAGCAGCGACATATATTCGAACTTTATCCATTTTTATTTTCTCTAATGTAGAGCTTGGAATTGAATAACCAAGCTGTACGTTTTGAATTCTTAAAAAAGAAGCATCTTCAACGAAGAAGTCTGAGAAAAGATAATTATTAGAGGCATTTGTTGATGCTCTTGGAGTAGTGTTTGAAGTTCCTTCACCTGTCCATCGATCTAAATATAATCTAGATTTATTACTGTAAGTTAGAAAGCGCTCATAACTTCGAACAGCGTCGTTACCAATTGAAGCGTAAAGAGAAGTTGCAAAATCTAATCCTTTGTAATCTAAATTTAAATTAAAACCTAAGGTCATCTCAGGTATTGGATTTCCAATAACTGCAAGATCATCTTCACTTCCAAATTCAACTATACCATCTCCATCTCCGTCTACAAATCTTAGATCTCCTGGCTGAGCACCCGGTTGTAATGCATGTGCATCAATTTCTGCTTGATTTTGAAAGATCCCGTCGGTTTGTAATCCATAAAAAGTACCAATTGGAAGTCCAGTTTGAAATCTTGAAGTGGTCTGCCCTAAACCAAATTGACCACTTGGAATAAATCCTGCAGCATTATTCACTTCTAAAGTTTTATTTTTTACAGTGGTGATATTCAATCCAGTAGCTAGTCTAAAATCTTCACTCAATTGTTTTTTATAGTTAATGCTTAGGTCTAATCCTCTATTTTCGATAGTACCTGCATTTACAATTGGAGCAGAACTTCCTCCTGCGGTTGATCCTAGTAGTCCAGAAACTTCAGGTACAAGTAGTAAGTTTCGGGTTGTTTTTACATAATAATCCATGGTAACATCAAATTGATTATTGAAAAAACTAGCATCAAAACCAAAATTAACTTGTTCGTTGGTTTCCCATTGTAAGTCTGGGTTTGCTAACTGACCTAATGCATTACCATAGGAAAGTACGTTACCAAAAGGATAGGTTGCTTCAGCATTTGCTCCTTGGAGTCTTCCAATCCATCCATAACTTCCTATTTTGTCATTTCCTGTAATACCCCAACTTCCTCTAACTTTTAAATTATTGATTTGATCAACATCAAAAAAGTCTTCTTTGGTAAGTATCCAACCTCCTGAAACAGATGGGAAATAACCAGTTCTATTATTTGGTCCAAATCTTGTGGATGCATCTCTTCTTACCATTGCAGAGAATAAATATTTTCCATCATAATCGTATTGAACTCTTCCAAAAAGAGAAAACCATCGATCTTCGTTTACACCAGTGGATGCGCTTCTGTTTCTTTGTACAGTTTTGTTATCAACTACAATATTTCCATCAGGATCTAAAGAAGTTAAAATATATTCATCGTAAATATCTTGGGTATTGAACAAGTAAGCATTGCTCCAGCTATCCTCTCCGACAAGAGAACCATAACCATAGACTCCATAAAATTGTTCACTTCGGATAGAAGTTCCTAGAAGAAAACTTAGATTGTGGTTGTCAAAAGATTTTTTATAATCGATAAAAGTTTCCCATGTATAATCTGTATAATTTTGGGTATCTTCTCCAACACCACTAAACAAATCGATAATACCATTTCCATTGGTATCTCTTATAAATTGATTATTAGCATCTACATTAACGCTATTATTTACTTTGTTAGGACCATAATATGCAAGAGGATTATAATTTCTATTTGCAACATCTGCATAATTGAAATTATATCTTGAAGTTATTTTAAGATCTTCAATAACTTCATAGGATAACTCTACTTTACCTGTAAACCTGTTCACTTTAGTTTCATTGTAGGTATTGTTAATTAAAGCAAAAGGGTTGATGATTTCAATTCCTTGTTCACTGCCTATGTAAGAGTAACCTCTTGAAGGACCGCTACCATCAGTACCATCAAAAATGGGTGTTAAAGGTGAAGCATTTAATCCATAATATAAAACAGACCCTCTACCACCTTCTGGAATTGTTTTTCTGTTAATGTTAGTATATAACAAAAAGGTACTTAATTTTAATTTATCTGTTAAATCAATACCTAAATTGTTTCTTAATGTAATTCTATTAAAGTTAGATTTTTCTGGCGAAATAATTCCTTCTTGTTGAAAAATACTCGCACTTGTGCTATGGGTAATATTTTCAGAGCCACCACTTGCGCTAAAGGTATAGTTTGTGATTGGTGCTTGAGTAAATAACTTCTTTTGCCAATCTGTACCTGTTCCAAAACCATTAATATTTGGATAAGGAATATTGTTTCCATCAGCTATTTCTGTTTCGTTAACATATACAGCATATTCACTTGCATTCATTAAATCTAATTGATTTGAAGCTTCCTGAATAGAAGAAAAAGAGTTAAATGTAAATTTTGTGGGTCTATTTTTCTTCCCTGATTTTGTTGTAATTAGCACAACACCGTTGGCAGCCTGAACCCCATAAATAGCAGAACTGGCATCTTTAATGATGTCCATTTTTTCAATATCATTTGGATCAATAACACTTAGGTCAGATCCAATATTTACTCCATCTACAATTACAAGAGGTGAATTGTTACCATTTGTTGTTATTCCACGAATCCTAATATTTAATGAGGCTCCTGGAGATCCAGAATTTGCGGTAACTTGAACTCCTGCGGCGTTACCTGTTAAAGCTTCTTCAATTCTGGCAGGGTTTTTTTCTGCTATCTTGTCTGCATTTAAAGAAGAAAATGCTCCGGATACTAATTCTTTTCTTTGGCTTCCATAACCTACAACAACAATTTCATCTAGAGTTTCAGAACTTTCTTCAAGTGCGACATTTATAACTTCTTGATTTACTGTTATCTCTTTTGTTTGATATCCAAGGTAACTAAAGACTAAAATTGAACCTTTGGGCACTCCAGAGATTTTATAATTACCATCAAAATCTGTAACATCTCCCTTGGAAGAATTTTTTACAATCACATTTACACCAAGAAGTGTTTCTCCTGTTACAGCATCTGTAACAAGACCTTTTACATTTAAAGTTTGAGCAAAAAGTGTGCTTGACATAAAAATGAACGAAACTAAAATGATCAGTTTTTTCATAAAATTTTTCATTGTTTAATAATTTTCCAATAAAATTAAAGTTAATTATTAAATATTCGTTAAATTTTACCTCAATAAAAAACATACATTATAAAATTTAAATTTTTTTTTCATAGACCTAGTAGATAAAGTAAATGTAAGCCTATTGTATTGTGAAAATTATTCAATGTTATGGTGATGTATAGTTTTTGAAGTAGTTATATTTCTAATATATAGCTGCTTAAACTAGCTTCATGCGGTAGATTCATCTTTTTACGTAGACGATATCTTTTAACCTCTACACTTCTTATTGATATGTTTAGTAGAGGTGCAATTTCTTTTGAAGATAAATTTAATCTGAGGTAAGTACATAGTCTTAAGTCATTTGATGTAAGGTTTGAATGTTCTGACTTTAATTTTTTCATAAAACCTTTGTCAGTGTTTTTGAAAGCTTCTTCAAATAGCTTCCAATCATCAGAGGTGTTTAAATTATCATTGATGAGCTCTATAACTTCTTTAATTTTATTATTATTAGTATTACTTAACTCCTTTTTTATGGTTCCTAGCAATTCATTCCTTTTGATTAAATTCATGGTAGAAAGTCCAAGCTCTCTATTTTTTGAATCAATATCTTTCTGCAAATCTAAATTTTTAAAATGCATTAATTGCTGCTCATTTTCTAGTTGCTTTATTTCTAATTCTTTTTCTTTTCGTTTTAATAGTTTTGCTTGTTGATTCTTAAAGTAATTTCTATGCAAAACATTAATAATCATAAGTAAAAGAATAACTGAAATTATATATATAATCAAAGATGAAGTTTTTAAATACCAAGGTTTTGCAATATTGAAACCGTATTTAATTGTATTGGTAGTTGTTTGCGCACCAACCTTGCCTTTAATCTCAAAAGTATAGTTTCCGTGAGGTAAGTTTTCAAAGTATATTTCAGATTTTGTGGACCAATTACTCCATTCATTGTTAAGCCCCAATAATCTATATTGAAATAATGAAGGTAAATATTTATTGAAGTCTGAAATGCTGTAGAAAAATTTAATGTCATTTTCCTCATTTTTTAAAACACCATTTTCCGAGAGACTTAAATATTTTTGACCTCCTTGTAAAGAATTTGTTGTAATCTCATCTAACTTAATAATTTGCGTATTCTTAGTTCTGGTTTTTATATCTGCAACTATATATCCACTTTTGGTCCCAATTATATATTTGTCATCCTCTATATAAAGAATGTTTTCGTATCCGTCTTTTGTCTCTCTATCACTATTAGGAATTGGAATTGAAAACAATTCATATTTAGGGCTTAGTTTTTCTTTTTGGACATAAGATATATTATCATTTGTAAATGCAAATAATTTGTTGTTTTCACTAATTAATTTTCCTGAGATATATCCTTTATCCCCAAAAATAGTACTTAATATAGTATCTTTTTTAAAATTTGAAGAGAGTGAATCAAAATAAAACACCCCTTCATTAGAGCCATAAAGAACTTTATTATTGTATTTATTTAGACTTGATTTTATGCTTTTTCTTAGGGTAGTTTTAGAAGATGATAAAACCTCTTTAAATTCATTATCAATCTTTAATTGAAAGACACCCTTTTGTTCATGACTTACTAATAGTTCATTAGGACTAATAAACTCAAGATATCTAGACGAGATATCAAAACCCTTTATTTTATTTCTTAAGTTCCATTTTTTACTTTTATTCTGAAGTACGTATAGCCCTTTATAATTTCCTAATAGTAATAAATCTTCTTTACCTGAGATTTCTTTGATCAGCCAAGTTCCAAAAGTATTCGATATTCTATCTGCTTTACCTTTTGAAATTATAAATATTCCTTTGTCATGTCCACAAAAAAGAGTGTTTTTAAATTTTTGTAAAGACCAAACCTGACCTTCTGTTCCTGGGACAAAACGAAATCTATCTTTTTTATCTTTATAAAAAAGACCTTGATTAGTCCCTAAATATAAAACTCCATCATCTAAAAAAGTTGTATAAACAGATCCTAAAACCCCCAGATCATCTTTGTATACTCTGAAAGGAACATTAAAATTAATATTACTAATTCCATTATCTAAACCAAGCCAAACATTTTCATCAATATCTTCGAATAGTGAAAGCACTGTGTTATTTCCTAGGCCTCTACTTTGATTAATCGTAAATGAAACTTTTTTTTCTTTATTTATATATAAAATTCCATTAGACACAGATCCAAGAATAAAATCTCCATTTTTTAATCGCAAGCTATTGTAAATATTGTAATTGCGTAGTTTCGTATTAAGAAGAGGATCCCATTCCCTTATACTTTTGTTGTTTTCTTTAATGAAAAATCCGTGTTCTTTTGTTTGAAATAAGAGTTGAGCATTATTTTCAAAAATATTAATTACAATTCTGTTTTTTAAAATTTCATCACTGCTAATTAATATTTCCTCACCATTTTTAAACTTAAAGATTCCTTGGTTTATCTTTTGATAATATATTTCGTTATTTACTTTATAAATTTTAGTAATTGAAGTTTCAGCCTCAATAATGGCAATAGTTTTAAATTTAGAATCATATATATATATTCTGTCTAAAGATTGAAAAAGAATCCATCGGTCAAGTTCTAAAATATTCCAAAACTCTTCATCTTCAGCTAGAGATATATTTTTATTTGAAGTAATAGAGCTGTATTCTAAAGTTCCAAAATTATTCTTCTCCCAAAATCCAAAATCCATATAACTACCGGTGTAAATTTTCTCACCAATAACTTTAACGGACCTAACAATAGATGAATTTTTTGATTTATAAAGCTTCCACCTAGCACCATTATACATGAGAAGTCCTTTGTTATTTGCAAAATAAATAGATTTATCCTTCCCTTGAGAGATACCCCAGTTTTGATCTTCAGCGCCATAATCTTTTGGTTTAAAAACTTCAATAGGAGGAAGTTCTTGTGAAAAAACACTGAATTGGACAATTATAAAAAAATAAATAAAATTTCTAATCTTCATTATTTTTGTTTTGAAGAATCTACAACCATAAAGGAATAAAATTGAATTATCTTCATTTGTTTGGTTCCCAAGTTACGTTAAATCTATTAAATACAAAGACTTTTAGTTTTTATGTATTGTTTGTGTAAAGGTTTTATGTTTTTTTTAACCTTTTTGAGAACCCACAATAATTCAAAAAATTAACCTCATTAAAGTAAGAGGGAAAAATAAAATATCATATAATTATAAGTTTTTGTAACTTATGCTTTTAAATATAAATTCATAAACTATGCCAAACTACACATTGAAAATTAACGGAAAACAAATTGAAGTTAATGTAGATGAGGACACTCCGCTTCTTTGGGTTCTGAGAGATGAATTAACGATGAAGGGTACAAAATTTGGTTGTGGAATAGCTCAATGTGGAGCATGTACTGTCCATGTAAATAATATTGCAGTAAGAAGTTGTTCTCTTCCTATATCTTCTATTTCAGAGGAATCTATTACAACTATTGAGGGACTCTCAGAAAATGGCACTCATCCCGTGCAATTAGCTTGGAAAGAAATAGATGTTCCACAATGCGGTTATTGTCAGGCCGGTCAAATAATGACCGCTTCCGCTTTTTTAAAGGATAACTCAACACCAACAAAAAAAGAAATTAGAGAGGCAATGCATGGGAATATATGTAGATGTGCATCTTATAATAGAATTGAAAAAGCAGTTGAGCTGGCTGCAAAAAACTTATAAACTAATTCATTTTTAAAATTTATGATATCTCAAAATAAATCACATAGTTTTAGTAGAAGAAATTTTCTAAAAACATCTTTACTAGCAGGTGGAGGAATGTTAATTGGATTTAATTTGTTAAGTGCTTGTAAGCCAGATGCTATCTTACCAATAGATATATCTAAGCTAAATTTTAATGATTTTAATGCATTTATAAAAATTTCTGATGAAGGCTATGTAACAATTTTTTCACCAAACCCTGAAATAGGTCAAGGTGTAAAAACAGCTATGCCAATGATTATAGCTGAAGAGTTAGATGTTGATTGGAACAAGGTTTCAGTGGCACAAGGAATTTACGATCCAAAAAATTATCAAAGGCAAGTTGCTGGAGGTAGCCAATCAATTCGCTTTGGTTGGGACGCCCTCAGACAAACAGGAGCAACTACAAAACAAATGTTGGTTAATGCCGCAGCAATACAGTGGGGAGTTAATCCAAGTTCTTGTTCTGCGTCTCAAGGAATTATAAGCAATGCAAATGGTGATACTCTTGGTTACGGAGAAGTCGTAAAAGTAGCTGCTAATTTAGAGGTCCCAGAAAATATCATTCTTAAAGACCCTAAAGATTTTAAAATTATTGGACATGATATTACAAATGTAGATATTCAAAAAATAATAACAGGGAAACCACTATTTGGAATAGATTATACTTCTGAAGGAATGGTCTATGCTTCTGTTTTAAGACCACCAGCTTTTGGACACAAACTGACTAGTTTCGATGATCAAATTTCGAGAAGTATTAATGGAGTTATAGAAGTTATTAAATTTGGTGATAAGATAGCTGTTTTAGCAACAAATACTTGGGCAGCAATGAAAGGGAAAAAAGCAATAGTAGCTCATTGGAAACAAGACACAAAACCGGAAAGTACAGAAGATCATAATTTTGAATTAATAAAGATTTTAAACGGTAATAAGTTTAATACAAATAGAGAGGATGGAAATGTAGAAACTGCTTTTAAAAATGCAGATAAAATTATTGAAAGAACATATGAGTCTCCATTCCTTCCTCACAATTGTATGGAGCCCATGAATTTTTATGCTAATGTTACTGATAAAAAAGTTCATCTTGTAGGACCTATTCAAACTCCTGCATGGACTTCAGGGAAAATAGCAAAAATATTAAACAGAAAACCTGAGGAAATTCATCTAGAAATGACCAGAATGGGAGGAGGCTTTGGAAGAAGACTCTACGGCGACTTTGCCGAAGAGGCAGCTCAAATCTCAAATATTACTAAAAAACCAATTCAAGTTGTTTTTTCTAGAGAAGACGATATGGCAGCTGGAACCTACAGACCAGCCATTAAATATAGAATAAAAGCCGCTATCAAAGAGGGCAAGCTTACGGCTTACCACTTAAAAGAAGCTGCTATTAACGGGAATATGTATGGATTGATTGCAAATTTTTTCCCTGCAGGATGTATTCCAAATTATAAGGTTAGTACTGAAAATTATAAAAGTAATATAACCACTGGTGCATGGAGAGCCCCTTTTACAAACTTTTTAGCATTTGCTGAACAGAGTTTTTTTAGCGAAATAGCTAATGAATTAGATGTAGATCATCCTAAGCTAATTATTGATCTTCTTCAAAATGTAAAAGGGACGACAGATGAACGAATTCAATATTCTCCAGAAAGAATGGAGGAAACAATTAATCTAGTTATTAAAAAATCTAATTGGGGTAAAACATCTGAAGGAATTTATCAAGGTTTCTCTGCCTACTACTGTCATAATACTCATGTAGCAGAGGTAGCTGATATTGAGTTGAAAAATGGAATGCCTGTTGTTAAAAAAGTAACTGTGGCTGTTGATTGTGGAATTGTTGTGAATCCTTTGGGAGCAAAAAATCAACTAGAGGGTGGAGTTATTGATGGAATTGGTCATGCCATGTATGGTGATTTTTCTTTTAAAAGTGGAACTCCACAGTCAGTTAATTTTGATAAGTACCGCTTAATTAGAATGGAAGAAACTCCTGAAGTAAAGTCTTATTTTGTTGAGAGTAATTTGTCACCCACAGGGCTGGGAGAGCCAGGTCTTCCTCCAGCAGGGGGAGCAGTAGCGAACGCCATTTTCAAGGCAACAGGGCAACGCTTATTGAAACAACCTTTTATCAATCAATTAGAAATGTCTAGAAGTAAAATTTTAGGATAATTTCAATAGTTTTTGATAAGCTTCTTTTGTGTCAACATCAAAAAAGGGAGTCTTTGATTTCATTTTTAAGACTTCTTTTTTATATTTTTTTACCACGGGTTTTGCACCTTCATTATTAGATAATATTGATAATTCATTAAACAATGATTTATCAAAAATAGCTGGAACTCCAGAGATATCTTCGTAGTTAGTAAGTATAATACGTTTACCTGTTTCGTCTGATAATGAAATTAATTCTTCATAATGCTCTTTGGTCACTAGCGGAGTATCTGCAAGTGTAACAATTACTCTATTGTAATCATTTTTCTTCTTTATAAGTTCAATCCCTTTACTTATTGAACTTCCCATACCATCTTCCCAATTATTATTTTTGAGGATGGTTACTTTTTGACCTCTAATGGATTTAAAAACATCAGAAAAATGAGCACCAATAACAATAAAAACATCTGCATATTTTATGCTGTTAGCTTGTTCAATTGCGTGTAGTAGTAATGTAGTATTATTATAGGGTAATAATTGTTTAGGTTCACCCATTCTTTTAGACTCACCGGCAGCAAGAATTAATATTGCAGTTTTAGGCATCATTTATGTATTCCAATTTGTTTATCTTTCAAATATATGGGTTTTTGATTTCTAATGACAGATAATATTTCAGCAAGAATAGAAATAGCGATTTCTTGAGGTGTTTCTGCCCCTATATTAATACCCGAAGGACCATATATTTTATCAAAAAAAACTTCAGAAATTAAATCATTTTTTTCCATTAAATCATTTAATAATTTTTCTCTTCGTTTACTTGGGCCAAGTAATCCAATATAATTTATTTCTTTCCCAACAAGTTCCGACAGGTATTTTAAATCTTTCACATAACTATGAGACATAATCACAACTGCTGTTTGAGAATCAAAAGAAAAGTCACCTAATTCTTTTTCATTAATTCCATAATAATTAGTGGCACCAGGAAAATCTTTAATTGATTTTAGCTCGTCTATTGGAGCAACAATATCCACATTCCATCCTGTTGCTGATGCATATTTACACAATTGAACTGCATCATGTTCACAGCCAATTATAATTAATTTAAATACTGGTTTGATGGTTTGACTAAAAAGAGTCAGATTTTTTTTAGGTTTAATTTCTGATACAGATAATTCTTGATTATTAAAATGAAAGCAAGAACTTCCCTGACTTATTTTTGAGGTTTCTTTTGAAAAATAGGAATTAATTAGAAAAGGTTTTCTTGAGGAGCATTGCTTTTCAAAAGCATCAAAAAATTTATTTGTTGGATGAAAAGGCTCAATTAAAATATATAAAATTCCTTCACATCCTAGACGGTATCGTCCATCATATTCCATTAATGTAGACGAATTGGTTTCAAAAACTTGTTTTGATTGACGTAAAATTTCCTTTTCAACACAACCACCACTAACAGCACCAATCATTTTTCCGTCTTCTTGAATAGACATTCTAACTCCAGGTCTTCTGTAGGATGAACCATCTAAAGAAACTACTGATGCAAGTGCCGTTTTGACCCCTTTACTTTGAGCAATTTTAGCAGAGCGTATGATGTCTTTTAATTCGTGTATCATATAAGAGAATACCAAATTACAAATTTTTGAAGTTTTCTGGAGAATCATTTTTCAAGTTTTTAAAACTTTATCTTTACCTTATAAATAAAAAGTACATGAAAACCTTAATTTACATACCTATACTAAGTTTATTTGCTCTTGGAACTACTTTTGCTCAAAAAAATAATGTAGCAGTTGACAGTTATTGGTCTCAAGGAAAAGCTGAAGTTAATGTATATAAAGTTTCTCAAAATAGATATCAGGAAAATCATTCAGGACAACTTGTAAGTGTATTTGTGACTGAAGATTTTTTAACAAATAAACAGGTAAAAAATGAATACTATGTGAGTGAAAATTCAACATGGATACTAAAGAATATTCAATTAAAAAAATTTACAACAGGAGTCTATGATTACTCATTATTTAACTCTGTGTTTACTCCAATAGATAGAAGTAATTTTCCAAAATCACTAAAAGTTTCTGCTTCTTCTCAAGAATGGTGTGGAACTATATATACTCAATTTAATCTCATTTTAAATTCAGATTACAAAGTAGAACATCGCTCATATTTTGAGAAAGAAGGAGATATAGCCACTAGAATTAAAAGTTCATATCTTGAGGATGAAGTTTTTACAGTTTTGAGAATGAACCCGTTATTGTTACCACTAGGTACTGTTCAGTTAATACCTCCAGCAAATTATATTCAATTGAAACATTTACAAATCCAATCTTATAAAGCTTTTACATCGTTAATTCCCTATACTAAAAAAGAGCTTTCTGGCTCAAATTTAATGGAATATAAAATAGTGTATCCTCAGTTGAAAAGAAGTATAAATATAGTTTTTGAAAATAAAGCACCTTACAAAATTATGGGATGGTTTGAAAAATTTCCTTCTTCTTTTGACGGAAAACTTAGAACTACTAGTGTAATTTTAAAGACTCAAAAAATGTTACCTTACTGGAAACAAAATAGTTTAAAGGATAAAAAATTAAGAGAGGAATTGGGGTTACACTAAAAGAAAATTTCTTGGGCTAATCTGAAAGTATTAGCATGCGCATCTATTATAATTTTAATATCAGGTGAGTAACCACCACCCATACTGCACATTACCGGAATGTTATGATTTTTGCAGGTTTGTAATACAAATCTGTCGCGTTCTTTACACCCCTCTATTGTAAGAGAAAGTTTTCCTAGCTTGTCTGTTTGGATAACATCTACACCACATAAATAATAGATAAAATCAGGTTGCTCTTTAGTTATTAAGTCTGGCAAGACTTCTTTTAGAATTGATAAATATGTAGTATCGTTAGCCCCGTTTTCTAGAGGAATATCTAAATCACTTTTTTCTTTATGAAACGGATAATTACTTTTTCCATGCATTGAAAAGGTAAAAACAGTGGGATCGTTATAGAATATTTCTGCAGTCCCATTTCCTTGGTGTACGTCTAAATCAATGATTAATATTTTGTTTGCCAATTCTTTTTGTAAAAGATACCTAGCTCCAATGGCTTGGTCATTTAACATGCAAAACCCTTCTCCTTTATTGGTAAAAGCATGATGAGTTCCGCCTGCAATATTCATTGCAATACCATATTTGAGAGCAAATTCACTAGCTTTTATAGTGCCATCTGCAATAATCATTTCTCTGGCAATTAAATCTTCATTTAAAGGGAAACCAATTTTTCTTGCTGCTTTTTGATTGAGAGTCATATTCATTAAATCTGAAACATACTCTGGGTCATGCACCATAAAAAAATACTTGTTATTTGGAATTTCGGGTTTAAAGAAATTTTCTTCTTTGCAGGTTCCTTCATAAAGTAATTGCTGAGGGAGTAGGTCGTACTTTTCCATTGGAAACCTGTGTCCCTCTGGTAAATTGTGTTTGTAAATGGGATGATATGCTATTTTAAGCATTAACTTATTTGTTGACCGTTACTTACTGTTTGTTCTGGTTCAACAAAAGCTAATTTTCCATCAGGAGTATCAGTCATTAAAATCATTCCCTGACTTTCTACACCTCTAATTTTTCTGGGCGCTAAATTAGTTAATACAGTTACTTGTTGTCCAATAATATCCTCAGGAGAAAAACTTTCAGCTATACCAGAAACTATTGTTCTTATATCTAGACCAACATCTACTTTTAGTTGTAATAATTTTTTAGTTTTTGCTACTTTTACAGCCTCTAAAATAGTGCCAACTCTTATGTCTAATTTGGTAAATTCATCGAAATCTATAGTTTCTTTTTGAGGTTCTAATACTTTGTTTTTTTCCTCGTTAGCTTTTTTAGTAGCCGCTAGTTTTTCTAATTGATAATTAACTGTTTTGTCTTCAATTTTAGAAAATAATAATTCTGCTGATCCAATTTGATGATTGTTTGGGAGTAAGACCTCTTTATCAGTAACCTCATTCCATGAGCTATCAGTCTCTCCACAAATATTAAGCATTTTTTTCAATTTACTTGAGGTAAACGGTAAAAATGGTTCAGAAACTACCGCTAAAGCAGAAGCAATTTGTAAGGCAACATACATGATTGTTTTTACTCGTTCTTGGTTTAATTTAATCACCTTCCAAGGTTCTTCGTCTGCAAGGTATTTATTCCCTAGTCTAGCAAGATTCATTAATTCTTGTGAAGCTTCTCTAAATCGATACCGTTGAATTGACTTTCCAATACTCTCAGGAAAATTTTTGATTGCTGCCAAAGCATCCTCATCAACTTCAGTTAATTCACCAACTGAAGGTACTTGCCCACCATAATATTTGTTAGTTAAAACTACAACACGATTGATAAAGTTTCCAAAAATAGCTACTAACTCATTGTTATTTTTCGCTTGAAAATCTTTCCATGTAAAGTCATTGTCTTTGTTTTCAGGAGCATTTGCAGTTAAGGTATAGCGTAATACGTCTTGCTGATTTGGAAAGTCTTCTAGATACTCATGGAGCCAAACAGCCCAATTTTTAGAAGTTGACAATTTATTTCCTTCTAAATTTAAAAATTCATTTGCAGGAACATTTTCAGGCAAAATATAACCCTCATGTGCTTTTAGCATGCTAGGGAAAATAATACAATGAAAAACAATATTATCTTTACCTATAAAATGAACTAATTTTGTGTTTTCATCTTTCCAATACTTTTTCCAATCTTTTCCTTCTCGCTCTGCCCATTCTTTAGTTGAAGAGATATAACCAATAGGAGCATCAAACCAAACATATAAAACTTTTCCTTCAACGCCATCTACAGGAACAGGAATTCCCCATTCTAAATCACGTGTAACCGCTCTTGGTCTCAAACCATCATCAATCCATGATTTTACCTGTCCTAAAACATTAGACTTCCAATCATTCTTATGACCTTCTAAAATCCATTCACGTAAGAAAGGCTCATGATTGTCTAAAGGTAAAAACCAGTGTTTAGTTTTTTTAAGTGTTGGAGTATTTCCTGTAATAGCAGATTTAGGGGTTATTAAATCTGTTCCATTATGACTAGTACCACATTGTTCGCACTGATCCCCGTAGCTTTCTTCAAATCCACATTTTGGACAGGTCCCAATAACAAATCTATCTGCTAAAAACTGATTAGCATCAGCATCATACAATTGTTCGGTAACCTCTTCTAAAAAGGCTTCTTTCTTGTGTAGGTGTTTAAAAAAATCCGAAGCTGTTTTATGATGAATTTTTGAGGAAGTTCTGGAGTAATTGTCAAAAGAGATTCCAAAATCTTTAAATGATTGCTTAATTATTGTATGATATTTATCAATAATATCTTGAGGAGAAACACCTTCTTTTTTTGCTCGCATAGGGATAGCTACTCCATGCTCATCACTACCACATATGTAAGCAACATCTTTTCCTGTTAAACGTAAATATCTCGCATAAATATCTGCAGGAACGTATACCCCTGCTAAATGGCCAATATGAATGGGCCCGTTAGTGTATGGTAAAGCTGCAGTAACAGTATATCTTTTAGATGAACTCATAATATTCTTTAGAACTAATTTTGGTTAACAAAAGTACAAAAAGGAAGTTGAACATATTTTTGAAAGCCCAATGAATTTAGATACATTTACAAAAATCATTTTTATGAAGAGACGAATTAAATCTGTATTCGTAGTTTTATTCTTTATTTCTTTTTTGTCTTTTGGACAAACAAAGAATGATTCAATTTCAAAACATATGAAATTAGTTCAACCAAAATATCTTAATCAGGGAGACAGTATTGTTATTTTAGCTCCAGCAGGAATTCTTATTCAGAGAGAAGAAATTATTAATCAAGCCATAGAACTAGTAGAAAGTTGGGGGTTAAATGTTATCATTAGTGACCATGTCTTTAATCAAAATAATCATTTTTCAGGTACAGATGAAGAACGCACAAGTGATTTTCAGAAAGCATTAGATAACCCCAGTATCAAAGCTATATGGTGTGCAAGAGGAGGTTATGGTAGTGGACGTATTTTAGATAAGTTAGATTATACAAAGTTTAGAGCTTCTCCAAAATGGATTATTGGGTATTCAGACATAACTGCCTTTCATAGTCATATCCATAATCTTGGAATTCAAACCATTCATGCTATGATGGCAACTAGTCTGTCATTTAATCCAGAGGAAACTGAGCAAAGTATTGAGACTTTGAGAAAAGTGTTGTTCGGTGAGGAGTTGAGTTATAATATAAATTCATCTAAATTTAATAAAACAGGGCAAGCAGAAGGAATACTGGTTGGAGGAAATTTAAGTATTTTACAAAATATGTTAGGAAGTGTAAGCCAAATAAATACTGATGGGAAAATTTTATTTATTGAAGAAATTGGCGAATATAAATATCATATCGATAGAATGCTACAAGGTTTAAAAAGAGCCGGATACTTCAGCAATTGTGAAGGGTTAATTATTGGCGATATAAGTAATATTAAAAAAAACACGACTACTTGGGGAAGTTCTATTGAGCAACTTATTTTAGATGTAGTTAAAGAGTTTGATTTTCCTGTTTTATTTAATTTTCCTGCTGGTCATGAAACAGATAACAGGGCCCTTATATTGGGAAAGTCAATTATGATGAATGTTAAATCAACCACCTCTGAAGTTATATTTAAATGAAATTTATAGAAGATAGTATTGCTGCTTTTGCCTCTTTTATTTGGGGATATCCTTTATTGTTATTGTTAATAGGTGGAGGAGTTTACCTTCTCATACTCTCTAGATTTTTACCTTTTAGATATTTTGGGCATGCCATCCAAGTACTCCGTGGTAAATATGATGATCCTAATGACCCTGGACAAATAAGTCATTTTCAAGCATTAACAACGGCACTTTCAGCAACTGTTGGGATGGGTAATATTTCTGGAGTTGCAGTAGCAATAGCGATGGGTGGCCCTGGAGCAATTTTTTGGATGTGGATAAGCGCCATTGTAGGGATGTCTACAAAGTTTTTTACATCCTCTTTAGCCATCATGTTTAGGGGAAAAGATAGTAATGGAGTATTACAGGGCGGGCCTATGTATTTCATTACAGAAGGTCTTGGAAAAAAATGGAAACCATTAGCTGTTTTTTTTAGTGCATGTGCAATGATTGGGGCATTACCTGTTTTTAATGTAAATCAATTAACTCAAGCAGTTAATGATATCTTATTAAAACCAAATGGTATAGAGGTAACTAATTATACAAATTTATTTATTGGAGTTTTTCTCGTAATAATTACATCTATAGTTGTTCTTGGTGGTTTAAAGAGAATCGGCAAGGTTACAGCAAAGTTGGTGCCTTCTATGGTACTACTCTATTTTATTTTAGTGCTTATTATTTTAATTGTAAATATTGAGGTAGTCCCCAAATACTTTGTTATGATCTTCACAGATGCTTTTTCTGCAGACTTTATAAAAGGAGAATCTGTTATGGGAGGTGTAGTAGGTGCTTTAATTATTTTAGGGATAAAACGTGGAGCATTTTCTAACGAAGCTGGTGTTGGAACTGCTCCAATGGCACATGGAGCTGCAAAAACAGACGAACCTGTTAGAGAAGGATTAGTGGCTATGTTAGGACCATTTATAGATACCATTATAGTGTGTACACTAACTGCATTAGCCATATTAGTTACAGGTGTATGGCAAACTAGTGACACCAACGGAGTGAGTTTAACAGCTACTGCTTTTGGAAATGCGATGCCCGGTGTTGGTAAATATTTACTAATGATTTGTGTTGCAATTTTTAGTATTTCATCATTATTTTCATACTCATATTATGGCACTAAATCTCTTTCATTTTTAGTAGGTTCAAAATACAAGTATTTATATAACTATTTATTTATTTCTAGTATTCTCATTGGAGCAACTGCCAGTTTAGATACGATGATTAATCTAATAGATAGTGCCTTTGCTTTAATGGCAATTCCAACCATGTTGGCTACTATTATTTTAGCTCCGAAAGTGATGAAAGAAGCAAAACTTTATGGTAGAAAATTAAAAAATTCTAGGAATTAGGTTTCCTTCTTGATAGAAAGGTTGAAAGCGAGCAAATAACTCTTCAGAATACCAATTTAACGCCCTTGTTTTTTTTACCATTTCTGCATGCTTTGGATTTTTATAAGCATAATTCATCATGGATTCGGCACTCGTCCAAAGAGAAAAAGTGGCTTGCATTAGTAAAGGAAATTCTCCAATTCCTTTTGAGAAAACTAATTCATTGTAACTGTTCATTGATTTAGATACTGCAGGAACATTTTTCCAGAATTGGTAGGCTAGTTTTGGTTTTATAGTAGCTCTTGTAATTACTGCTAATGGTTTTGTTTTGTCAAATTCTACAGAAGTTTCAAATGGGTTTTGCTTACTCCATTTTCCATGACTTTTTACTGTATGCATTAAAATATGGCTGTAATTTAAAGTTGTTTTAGTATATTGTTTTACTACATCAGCTTCTATAAATTCTTTAGCTAATTCTTCAGATTTAAAAACTGCTACAAATCCAAATGTTGAAAAATCTGGCTTTATAGAAAAGCCATTTCCACTCCCAGTTCCAAGTGGTTTAAAAAAAGTAAGGCCATTTATTTTTTTTTGTAAAATTGGAGAACGCCCCATTCTTTTAAAAGCATGCCATTTATTTTTTATTCCTGAATACTGGAAAAAAGAGATCAGAGTAGTTTGAGACATTAAAAATTATTTTTACAAAACTAAGTAATAAATGGTTTTGTATTTTAGTAAAATGTCAGAACATTATGAATTAGGAAAACAAGGCGAACAATTAGCAGTAGATTATTTAACAAAAGAAGGGTATAAAATTGAAGAAAGAAATTGGAGATTTCAAAAAGCAGAAATAGACATTATAGCGAGTAGGCAAGAAACAATCATTTCTGTTGAAGTTAAGACAAGGTCGTCAAAAGATTTTGGAAATCCACAAGATTTTGTGAATTCAAAAAAAATTAAATTAATGGTATTGGCTATGAACCAATATGTTCTTATGAAAAATTTAGATATGGAGGTGAGATTTGATATTTTAGCAATCACTAAAATTAAGGGGGGATTTGATATAAATCACATCAAAGACGCGTTCTTATACTTTTAATTTAATTCTTTTAAAACAAATTTTAAATCATCTATGGTTTTTGGAATAGAAATAATTTGCTTATCCATTCCTAAAATAAAATAGCTTGGTGTAGAATTAATTTGATAAGTTCTAGCTGTGGGGTTCCCCCATTTTCCTAATCCCAAAATATGATGCCATTTGGGCATTTTAAGACGATAACCTGACCATACTTCATCTGAATTTTCCATTGCAAAAGCGATTACTTTTGTATTGTTTTTCCCTTTCATATATTCATATATTTCGGGAACTTCTCTTAAACAATGCGAGCAGCCAGTACTATAAAAAATAAGGAGATAACTCATTCCTCCTTTTAAAGAGGAAAGTTTTAACTCTTTACCATTTTCTGTCCATGAAATCTCTGGTGCAACGCGCCCTATAGCAATTCTTAATTGTGCTAATATTTTATTTTTGAATTGGATATTTTGGTTTTCTTTTGGAAGCTTATCAAAATAATTAGCAAATAAATGATCTACTAGAGTTGCATTTTTAATTTCAGAAAATTTTGAAATAAGGTAATTTATTACCTCAGCTTTGAATGTAATAGTTGTAGCTTTTGCAATGGCAACTTTAGAAGCTTTTTTGTAGGTTTCTTCTTTTTGTTTTGGATCCACAGCAAAGTTTAGAAATAACACATATTCTGAAATTTTATCGAATAAAAAAGTAGAATTATATAATGATTTATTTGAAAAATCAATGTTATCAAAAAAATGAGCGATAGAACTACTAATATAATTTTGGGGATTTTTAAAAATTTCTTGAGGAGTATACCTTAATGATGCTTTGATAAAATGATGAGCTAGTTTGCCTTTAGAATTATAGATATAATCTTTTTCTATCCTTTTAACTTTTTCTAAATTCTTCTTATATAACTCTTTAATTTTGGTGGAGGGATTCCTAAAATATTCACTTTGTAGTGAGTCTAGAGTGAATTGAGTCGCATCTATTTTTTTAGTAAACGAGTAATATAATTGATTTTCTTTAGATTCCTTAAAATCAATATTTTTTTCTAAATCATTTGGATTGAATTCAAAATGGATACTTTCCTTGTTAAATAAAAAATCTATAAACCCATTTTTATTCATACTATATTTAATTCGGTAAGAGCCCGGCTCTGCCTCATTTGGTAATGAAAACTCAAAAAAGGCTTTTTTGTTCTCTTTTCTTAGCTCTGTATTTTTTACAAAAATTTGTTTTGTCCCTTCAATTTTATACAATAAGACCCATGAAGAATTTGGTGT
This sequence comes from uncultured Flavobacteriaceae bacterium, assembly GCA_938084555.1. Lineage (GTDB taxonomy): Bacteria > Bacteroidota > Bacteroidia > Flavobacteriales > Flavobacteriaceae > Polaribacter. The sequence continues at coordinate 34,711 of CALKFR010000008.1, forward strand.
TGGGTTCATTGTTCCTTTTATGCTAAATTGTGAGTATGAGAGAGAGCTCATAAATAAAAATAAAACAATGATTTTTCTCATAATAAATAATTTTAATTCAAAATTTAACAAGTTCAAAATTACTATTTCTTTCTTTAATTATGTACTTTAGATTTAAATAAATTAGTAATGAATTTTCAAAATAAAGTAATTTGGATTACAGGTGCTTCCTCAGGAATTGGTAAAGCTTTGGCACTAGAGCTATCAAATCTTGATGCTTTGCTAATTATATCAGCAAGAAATAAAGCAGCATTAGAAACTGTAAAAAAAAGCTGTAAAAATCCAAGTAATGTGTCGGTTTTACCTCTAGACTTGGAAGTACATAGCTCATTCATTAAAATTACAGCAACAGCAATACAGATATTTGGAAGAATAGATATTCTTGTAAACAATGGAGGCATAAGTCAGCGTTCATTAGTAAAAGAAACTCATATTTCAGTTGATAAAAAAATTATGGAAGTTAATTATACAGGCACTGTAGCATTAACTAAAACGATATTACCCCATTTTATAAAAAATAATAAGGGTCAGTTTGTTGTAACTACAAGCATGGTTGGTTTAATAGGAACTCCATTAAGATCTTCTTATGCTGCATCTAAGCATGCTTTGCACGGTTTTTTTGATAGTTTACGAGCGGAGGTATATGATAATAATATAGTGGTAACATTAATTTGTCCTGGTTTTGTTTCAACTCATATTTCAATGAATGCGCTTACAGGAGATGGAACTTCACAACAAAAAATGGATGCCGCCACTGCTAATGGAATTTTACCTAAAAGGTTTGCAAAGCTAATGGCAAAAGCAATTTATAATAAAAAAGAAGAGGTCTATATTGCTGGGTTTAAAGAAAAATTGGGAGTATATGTAAAAAGATGGTTTCCAAGAGTATTTTCTGTTATGATCAGAAAATTAAGTGTCACTTAAAAAAATTTAAACCTTCAAAATAATGAATAATTGCCTCTTTCATCAAAACCGTTTGTTCACCAGGTTTTAAGTTTGGAAGATCGGTTATTAACCTGTAATGTGGCCAGCCATCTTTGTCAAAGAAATCAAACTCATAATAGCCATAAGGTTCTAATAATTTACATATGGCAATATGCATTAAATTAACTTTTTCGTCTTTTTTAAATACCCTTTTTCCTTGACCTAACTCTTGAACTCCTATTAAATAGATGATACTATCTAAATTCAGAAGATCTCCGTCAGAGAATTGTTGAGACAACTCTTTAGTTAAATAATTCCACTGATCTTTTAAGCTTGTAGAATTGTTTTGTATTTTTTTCATTCTGTAAAGATATAAATTTAGCAACCTATTTTTAAAGAATAAATGATATCATATCGAGTAGGATTTTCTATGAGCTTTCTATACATTTGCTGGCTAAAATTTAAAATAATATAAATATGAGTATAAGTAAGAAAATCAAACTTTTTTTAGCTTTATGTATTTACATACAAACTTTTTCTCAAGAAAAAGATCAACAACTAGATTCTATTGTAATTAATTCTTCGAGAATTAGTTTGCCATTTAAGAAAAATTCTCGGACCATAAATATTATAACATCTAAAGACATAAAAAATAGTGCAGCAACTAATGTTGCAGACTTATTACAACAAGTTACTGGAGTAGATATTAGAAGAAGAGGAACCGGAGGAGGACAATCTGACTTATACATAAGAGGAGGTGGATTTGATCAAACGTTACTGTTGATTGATGGGATTAAAATGGACGATGCACAAACTGGACACCATACAATGAATGCTGTATTACCGATTGAAGTAATTGAAAGAATTGAAATTATTAAAGGACCTGCAGCAAGAATTTTTGGACAAAATGCATTTACGGGTGCTATTAATATTGTAACTAAAAAGAGATTAAAAAATAAAGTTTCTATAAATCTAGAAGCAGGATCTTTTGGACAGTTAAATGGTTCTGCAACCTTAGGGAAAGAGACTCAAAATTCATCGATTATCGCTCATATTGGTGCACTTACATCAAACGGATATCGCAATAATTCTGATTATAACAATCAAAATTATTTTTTAAAGGGAATTTTTAATAAAAAGAACCAACCCATTGAAGTTATTGCTACTTTTTTTGATAAGAAGTTTGGAGCAGAGAACTTTTACACAACCAATGTAACTTTTAACGAGTATGAAGAAACCCAGAATAGCTTACTAGGAGTTTCAACTACTTTTAAATCTGATAAATTTAAAGTAATCCCAAGGATCTATTGGAGAAGAGGACAAGACATGTTCCTTTTAAGAAGAGATGATTCAGGATTTTATAGAAACTTCCATATTACAAATAAAATAGGGGTTGAAACAAATGCTTCTTATTCATCAGATCTAGGAATTACTGGTTTTGGAGTAGATTTTTCAAGATTTTCTATACAAAGTAATAATTTAGGAGAAAGAGCCAGAACCATGTTAAACGTATTCTTAGAGCACCGTTTTAAATTAGGGGCTTTTGATATTACTCCAGGTGTAGCTGCCACGTATTTTTCAGACTTTAAATTTAATGCTTTTCCAGGGATAGATATTGGAGTTCAGGTTACAAACAAAGTAAGAGTATACGGAAATGTTGGGTACACTTTTAGGGCACCAACTTTTACTGATTTATATTATAGTGATCCTGCAACTTCAGGTAATCCAAATTTAGAACCAGAAAAAGCATTTGCTCAAGAAATAGGTGTAAAGTACAGAGTTGACAATTTTTCAGGATCTCTAGCTATTTTTAACAGAGATTCAGAAGATTTAATCGATTATATACGACCAAATACTGACGCTAGTATTTTTACAGCAGCTAATATTACCGAAGTAAGTACTCAAGGAATTGAGTTTGAAAGTGCCTATAACTTTAAAATGAATAACTACAATCAAATCATAACTTTTGGGTACACTTATTTAGATGATGATATTTTAGATCAAAATAATGACCTGTCTCGTTATTCTTTAAACACCTTAAAACATCAATTTGTTTCTCGTTTTACATCTCAATTGTTTAATAATATACGTCAAAATATTATTTATAAACACGCAGAAAGAACAGTAGGATCAAGTTATAATGTATGGGACGCTTCTTTAATTGTAGATGTTAATAAATTTACATTTACTTTAACTGCTAATAATATTTTTAACGCTGAGTACATTGAATCTGGATTCGTACCAATGCCTCCAAGTAATGTTTTATTAGGCTTACGCTATACATTTTAAAAAAGGTCTCTAGCCTCTCAATTTTCATAGGGAGAAAAAGAAGAATTTAAAAACCAGCTAAAAGCTGGTTTTTAAATTTAAGTTTTTATTGAAAAAGTCTAAAAACATCATTCCCGTTTGCAAATAGTAATAAGGTAATTAATAAAATAAAACCAGTTACTTGAGCATATTCTAAAAATTTATCACTTGGTTTTTTACCTGAGATCATTTCCCATAAGGTAAAGACTACATGGCCTCCATCTAATGCTGGAATGGGCAGTAAATTCATAAAACCTAACATGATGGAGAGGAAAGCAGTAATATTCCAAAAACTTTCAGCACTCCATGTAGATGGGAAAATACTTCCAATTGAAATAAAACCACCCAACCCTTTGTAGGCTCCTGTGCTTGGATTAAAGATTTTTTTAAGCTGTTTTACGTAATTGGTTAGTGTCTCATAAGACTTGTTAATTCCTGCCGGGATTGCTGCTGCAAGAGAGTAGTTGATATCAGCTAAATCATAGTATCCTAACTTTTCTAAGTCAGTAAAACTCATACCATAAATTACTACACCTAACTTTCCATTATCATTAACCAATACGTTAAATGTTTTATCTTCTTCACCTCTCTTAACTGTTAACGAAATCTCTTTACCTCTGTTTTCATTAAGTAAAACCTCAACTTCATCTTGATATTTTAATGACTGTCCGTTAATTGCTGTCACAATATCTTTATCTTTTAATTCTGAGTTTGAATTTTGAGAGTTTTCTTGAAATTTAGCAAACATGAAAGGGCTTCTTGGCCTAACAATCATTCCAGCATTTTTACCTCTAGTTATTAATTTATCAATAAAATCTACAGGTAATTCCTTTTTAATAGGAAGACCATTTCTTTCTATGGTATAATTATTACCATTAATAAACTCAATGGTGATATCTGAGAATTTTTTTATTTCTTCACCATCAACACTTAAAATTTTGTCTCCATTTTGAAGCCCTAAACGAACTGCGAGTGAGTCTTGAACCCATACACCATCGGTCACATTTTCATTTGGAAGGTATTTTTCACCGTAAGAGTACATTAACATGATATATATAAAAATACCTAATATAAAATTTACAAAAACCCCACCCAACATGATAATTAATCGTTGCCATGCTGGTTTAGATCTAAACTCCCAAGGCTTTGGTTCTTCTTTAAGTTGTTCAGTATCCATACTTTCATCAATCATTCCAGATATTTTCACATAACCACCTAAAGGAATCCATCCAATTCCATAAACAGTTTCACCAATCTTCTTTTTGAAGATTGAAAATTTATAATCAAAAAATAAATAAAATTTTTCAACTCTTGTTTTGAATAATTTAGCGGGGATAAAATGCCCTAATTCATGCAACACGATTAACAACGATAAGCTTAGGATAAATTGTGAAGCTTTTATTAATATTTCCATCTAGTTTAGGTCTTCAGTTTTTAAAGGCACAAATGTACGCTTTTCATTAGATGTGTAAAAAATTGTTTTAAGATGCTTTTTTAATTTAACAAACATTTATAAGGTATTAGACACTAAATTGTTGTGGGATGTATTTGTTATGTATTATTTTTGTAAAATATTTTAAGTTATGGATTTAGACTTCTTTAAAAAATCAATCCCTACACTTCGGTTTTTAGTTGTATTTTCTATAGTTGGTATCACTGTATTTTATCAATTAATGTCTCAAGAAGAACGACTTAAAATTTATAACCCCATAGACATAAACCCCAGATTAGTTGATATTTCAAAAAAGAATTTGAAAAAAAATCATAAAATCTCAGATTTTGAATTAATTAATCAAAATGGAGAAAAAATCACCAATAAAACGTATGAAAATAAAATTTATATCGCAGATTTTTTCTTTACACGTTGTCAATCAATATGTATAGCTATGGCTTACAATATGAGTGAATTACAAGACTATTACAAGGAAGATGATGATATTATGTTTTTATCACATTCTGTAACACCAAGTATTGATAGTATTTCTGTTTTAAAAGAATACGCAATACAAAAAGGAGTTATTGATGGGAAATGGAATATAACAACTGGATCAAAAAAGCATATCTATGATCTTGCGCGTAAAAATTATTTCGCAGTTTTAGATGAGGGTAGTGGTGATGATAGTGACTTTATTCATACAGAACAATTTGTTTTAATAGACAAAGAAAGACGAATTAGAGGATTTTATGACGGCACTGAAAAAGAAGACATAAATAAAATTAAAAAAGACATCTTAATTTTAAAAAAAGAATACAATTAAAATAACTTGTTTAGAATTATTCTAATTTAGTATCTTTGTTTACTAATTAAATTCCCTTCCCGCAAAAGCGGGAATCTATTTTTAATGACTACAATAGCATCTTTACATATCGGTGAATTAGCTTACATCTCTGAAGAATCTTTAAATGAGATACCACTTAAGTTATTAGAGATGGGTTGTCTTCCAGGTGCTGAAGTAAAGCTTATTCAACTTGCACCACTAAATGATCCTTTATATATCTGCGTCAATGGTAGTCACTTGGCCATTAGAAAAGAGACTGCATCTAAGATTCAAATTATTAAAGCCCAGTAATGAGTTACAAAAAAACTATTAATGTTGCTTTAATAGGAAACCCTAATACAGGTAAAACATCATTATTTAATGAGTTAACAGGTTTAAATCAGAAAGTTGGGAATTACCCTGGAGTTACTGTAGATAAGAAAGAAGGCAAAAGTAAGCTTCAAAGCAATTTAAAAGCAATTATTACTGATTTACCAGGAACATATAGTATTAATCCAACCTCTTTAGATGAAACAATTGTTTTAAAAACACTTTTAAATTCTAAAACCGATAAAACTCCAGATGTTATTGTTGTTGTTGCGGATGTTGAAAATTTAAAAAGAAACCTACTACTCTTCTCTCAAATAAAAGATTTGGAAATACCTACAGTTTTGGCCATTAACATGGTAGATCAAATGAAACGAAAAGGAATTTCAATAGATGTAAATTTATTGAAAAAAGAATTGAGTAATGAAGTTGTTTTATTAAGTGTTAGAAAAAACCCTAAGATAGGAGTTGAAGAGGTTAAAAAAGCAATAGTAAAATCTTACAATTCAGCAAAAGCATCTCCATTGTGTAATGTTAATAATAGAATAGATCCAGCTTATTTTGATAGATTAAAAGAAATTAATCCAAAATATTCTATTTATGAACTATGGTTAATGATTACCCAAAATAGTTTTCCTGATAAGATTTCAGAAGATGAAAAAAAAGCGCTTTTAACCTTCAAAAATGACTCAAAAAATTTAAAGAAATATCAACACAAAGAAACTATTTACAGGTATCAGAAAATTAATGAAATATTAAAAAAAACATATCTAACAGATCGTTCTAAAGCAACAGATTTGAGAGCTAAGCTAGATAAAATTTTTACTCACAAAATTTTTGGATATATCCTTTTTTTTACTCTGTTGCTATTGATTTTTCAATCTATTTTTGATTGGGCTACTCTTCCAATGGATTTTATAGATACTCAATTTGCTAACTTGAGTTCTTACGTAAACAAAACCATGTCAGCAGGAGTCTTAAATAACTTAATTTCAGAAGGTATAATTCCGGGAGTTGGTGGGATTATTATTTTTATTCCACAAATTGCTATTTTGTTTCTATTTGTTTCATTACTGGAAGAAACAGGTTACATGAGTAGGGTTGTTTTTTTAATGGATAAAATTATGAGACGTTTTGGAATGAGTGGTAAAAGTGTGATTCCATTAATTTCAGGAACTGCTTGTGCTATTCCCGCCGTTATGGCTACTCGTAATATTTCAGGGTGGAAAGAACGCCTTATTACTATATTAGTAACTCCGTTTACTACCTGTTCTGCTCGTTTGCCAGTTTATGCGATTATTATTGCATTAATTATTCCTGATAAAAAGATTTTTGGAATTTTAAATTTACAAGGGTTAACTCTACTTAGTTTATATATTTTAGGTTTTACTACGGCTATTATTGCTGCAGTTATTCTTCATAAAACACTTAAAATAAAAAACACTTCATTTTTTGTGGTTGAAATGCCAGACTATAAATTACCATCTCTAAAAAATGTGTTTTTTGATGTGATTGAAAAAACAAAGGCTTTTGTTTTTGGTGCAGGAAAAATAATTTTATCAATTTCTATAGTGCTTTGGTTTTTAGCTTCTAATGGCCCTCAATCTTATGCAGATGTAGAAAAAAATATCAAAGAAAAAACAATAAGTCAAAAAATTTCTGAAGTAAAACTCAATCAAATGATTGCCTCTGCTAAATTAGAAAACTCATACATTGGTATTATGGGTAAAAGTATAGAACCTTTAATTAAACCATTGGGTTATGATTGGAAAATTGGAATAGCTTTGATTAGCTCTTTTGCAGCAAGAGAAGTTTTTGTTGGAACTTTAGCAACCATTTATTCCGTTGAAAGTGACGATGATGATATCACAACAATAAAGCAACGTATGGGCTCAGAAATTAATCCAGAAACTAATACTAAAAGATTTAATTTTCCAGTTGGGATGTCTTTACTAGTTTTTTATGCATTTGCAATGCAGTGTATGGCAACTCTAGCCATTGTAAAGCGAGAAACTAAAAGTTGGAAATGGCCTTTAATTCAATTCGTAGGTATGGGTGTTTTGGCATATATTTGTTCTTTTATTGTATTTCAAACTTTAAGCTAATGCAAGAAATTATTGTATATATCGCTGTTTTTTTATCAGTTTTTTTCTTAGTAAAAAGTTTCTTGTTCAAGAAGCCGGCATCTGGATGTAATAAAGATTGCGATTGTTGATTTTTTCATATTATTTAGTTTTATTTAGAATCTACTTTTACAGCCAAAATAAAATAAAATTTTAACCTTAAATATTTTAATCATGAACAAAAAACTTTTAGTAATAACGATACTTTTTTTTAGTGGAATTTTTTTAAACCAAGCGATAGCGCAAAATTTTAAAGGATTAGATAAAAGCCCTATGGATATGGCATCCTATCCAGATAATTATAGGATTTCAGAAAAAGTGATAAAAATCATCTATAGTAGACCTCAGCTAAAGGGAAGATCTTTGGAAAATTTAGCTAAGTTTGGAAAAAAATGGAGAACAGGAGCTAATGAGGCAACAGAAATTACATTTTATAAAGACGTTAATTTTGGGGGTACTGCAGTAAAGTCTGGTACTTATACTATGTATACAATTCCTGGAGAAGCCTCATGGACTGTAGTCTTAAGTAGTCAATTAAACGTATGGGGAGTTTATTTTCACAAAGATGAAAATGATGTGGCTAGGGTTAGTGTGCCAGTTAAAAAGTCTGAAGAAACTCTTGATCTATTTTCAATTGTAATAGACAATGAGATGACGATTCATATGGGTTGGGGAGATGTTATATTAAGTATTCCAGTAGAATAAAAGCCTTTATCTTTTCATTGTATTATTTCAGTAGTTTGAAACACCAAAGAGTTTTTGTCAAAGAATTTATAAAAAGAGTATCGAATTACTTCCAGATGTTTCAGTAATCCCATTATTATTAGATAGGCTTTATACTTTGCAAGAATAAGTGTAAATTTGACCACTTTTAAGAAGAAAATTTCATGCACTATAATTTCAAAGAAATAGAAGAAAAGTGGCAAAGTTACTGGGCTAAAAACCAAACATTTAAAGCTAGTAATGGTTCTGATAAACCAAAATATTATGTTTTGGATATGTTTCCTTACCCATCAGGTGCAGGATTACATGTTGGTCACCCTCTAGGATATATTGCATCAGATATTTACGCTCGTTACAAAAGACATAAAGGTTATAATGTATTGCACCCTCAAGGATATGATTCTTTTGGGTTACCAGCCGAGCAATACGCTATTCAAACTGGGCAACATCCGGCAAAAACTACTGAAGAAAATATTAAAACCTATCGTCGTCAATTGGATCAAATTGGATTTTCATTTGATTGGTCTCGTGAGGTGAGAACTTCAAATCCAAGGTATTATAAATGGACACAGTGGATTTTTATTCAACTATTTAATTCATGGTATAATAAAGATACAGACAGAGCAGAAGATATTTCAACATTAATTTACATATTTAAAAAAGAGGGGAATCTATGCGTGAATGCATCCTGTGACGAAGACATTAAAGAGTTTACTTCTGAGCAATGGGAAGCGTTTTCAAAGAAAGAACAAGAAGAAATACTATTACAATATAGATTAACATTTTTATCAGATACAGAAGTAAATTGGTGTCCAGAATTAGGAACAGTATTGGCAAATGATGAAATTATTAATGGTGTTTCAGAGCGTGGAGGACACCCTGTGGTCAGAAAAAAAATGACCCAATGGTCTATGCGTATTTCGGCATATGCACAACGTTTATTAGATGGGTTAAAATCTATAGATTGGCCTCAGCCTTTAAAAGACTCTCAAACGAATTGGATAGGCCGTTCTCAAGGAGCAATGGTTTCTTTTAACATAAAAGGTCACAAAAATAAAATAGAAGTTTTTACTACAAGGCCAGATACCATATTTGGAGTATCTTTTATGACTTTGGCTCCAGAACATGAATTAGTTTCGCAGATTACAACAGAAGCTCAAAAAGTAGAAGTAGAATCCTATATTAAAGCAACTTCAAAACGATCAGAACGTGATAGAATGGCTGATGTAAAAACCATTTCAGGAGCTTTTACAGGAGCGTATGCGATTCATCCTTTTTCAGGAGAAAAAGTTCAAATTTGGATTGGAGATTATGTCTTAGCAGGCTATGGTACAGGAGCTGTAATGGCCGTTCCCTGTGGAGATCAAAGAGATTATGATTTTGCTAAACACTTTAAAATTCCAATTCCAAACATTTTTGAAGGAGTAGATATTTCTGAGCAAGCCCATACAGACAAAGAAGGAACTATTATTACAAACTCAGACTTTTTAAGTGGACTGTCTTATAAGAAAGCATTAAAATTATCTATCTATGAGCTAGAGAAACAAGAGATTGGCTATGGGAAAGTAAACTACCGTTTACGTGATGCTGTTTTTAGTAGACAACGCTATTGGGGAGAACCTTTTCCGGTTTATTATGTTGAAGGAATGCCTCAAATGATTGATCAAACACACTTGCCAATTGTATTGCCAGAAGTTGAAAAATATCTACCTACTGAAGATGGTCAGCCTCCCTTAGGAAATGCAGATACATGGGCTTGGGACTCAGTTAACAATAAAGTTGTAGTTAATGGTGAGATAAATAATACGAGCGTTTGGCCTTTAGAATTAAATACCATGCCAGGTTGGGCAGGAAGTTCATATTACTTTAACCGCTACATGGATCCGCATAATGAGACTGAATTTGCTTCAAAAGAATCGCTGAATTATTGGAAAGAAGTAGACCTATATATTGGAGGGTCTGAACACGCAACGGGACACTTATTATATGCACGTTTTTGGCAAAAGTTTTTATTTGATAAAGGATTAGTTCCTGTAGACGAATTTGCAAAAAAGCTCATTAATCAAGGAATGATTTTGGGAACTAGTGCTTTTGTTTTTAGAGAAGTAGGAACTAAAAGATTTTATTCAAAAGGATTAATAAAAGGTAAAAAAGTTCATCCAATTCATACAGACGTTTCCTACGTAAATGCTTCTGATGAATTAGACATCGAAGCATTTAAAAAATGGAGAGAAGAATTTAAAGATGCCCAATTTATTACTGAAGAAGATGGAACTTTTAAAGTTTCTAGAGAGGTAGAGAAGATGTCTAAATCAAAATACAATGTGGTGAATCCAGATCATATTTGTTCTAAATATGGAGCAGATAGTTTGCGTTTATTTGAGATGTTTTTAGGGCCATTAGAACAAGCGAAACCTTGGAAAACATCTGGTATTTCAGGGGTGCATTCTTTTTTAAAGAAATTATGGAAGTTATTCTACAACGGAGAAGAATTCTCTATTTCAGATGCTGAACCAACAGCAGAAGAATTAAAGACATTACATAAAACGATCAAAAAAGTAGAGGAAGATATTGAGAATTTTTCTTTCAACACCTCAGTTTCAACCTTTATGATTGCTGTGAATGAGTTCATTGCTCAGAAATGTAATAAACGGGCTATTTTAGAACCCTTACTAGTTTTAATTTCTCCTTATGCACCCCATATAGCAGAGGAATTGTGGGAGAAATTAGGAAATGCTGAGTCTATTTCTACAGCTCCTTTTCCAATATTTGAGCCACAATATTTGGTAGAAAGCACAAAGAATTACCCCGTTTCTTTCAATGGGAAAATGAGATTTACAATGGAGTTACCACTAGATATGACTAAAGATGATATTGAAAAAGTAGTTTTAGCACATCAAAAAACACAGGTTCAATTAGCAGGAAGAGTTCCAAAGAAAATAATTATAGTTCCAGGAAAGATTATCAATATAGTGGGGTAGTAATATGTTACAAATACAATTTTATTAAGCTGTTGTGATTTTTTCACATCAGCTTTTTTTCTGCCCTTACTTTACGTATCTTGTTTGTCAAATATGAATTAATCTTTGGAATGAATTTTGAAGATAATTCTTACTTTTTAATAGTATAAATGTTGAAATACTTTAATAACATATCATTAAGAATTAGAATTTTTATTGCTATGATTTTGCTGATTTTTTTAGCAACTGTCCTTATTATTGGCGTTACTATTTATCAGTACAATAAACAAACTACAGACTATAATGTTAGTCGATTTGGGAGAAAGGAAGAAAGTTTAAAAAAAGAAATTGCTATACAATTATATCAACGATCAAATATTTCTGTAACAACAGAAAACTTAACAACTATTTTTCAAAAAGCTATTTATGAGATTGCTTACATTCATAATTTGGAGATAAGCATGTATGACTTAGAGGGTAAGCTTTTAATAACCTCAGATCCCTTTGGTTTAAAAGACTCAATTCCACCTGATTTATTACCCTCAAAAGTTTCAAAATTAAAATTGAGTAAAGGAGTCAGAGTATTTGAAATTACAGAAAATAATAAAATTAAAATTGAAACATCATACACCTATATTTTAGACTCAATTTCTGATAGAATAGGGATATTAAAATTAGAATTTAATCAAGATAATACTACGCAAGAATATGAATTACAAGTCTTTTTAACACGCTTAATCCTTGTATACTTTTTTATGTTTTTAATTGCTATCATGTTGGCTTATTTTTTATCTAGCTATATCACTAGATCTATTAAAAGCATCACAGATAAAATGAAACGTACTAGATTAAATGAACGAAATGAAAAAATTGTATTAAGTTCTGCCAGCGCTGAAATTGGAATACTAGTTGAAGGATATAATAATATGATAGATGAATTAGAAGAAAGTGCTGTAAAATTAGCCACAAGTGAACGTGAACAAGCGTGGCGAGAGATGGCAAAACAAGTTGCTCATGAAATAAAAAACCCACTAACACCAATGAGACTTTCTGTTCAAAGTTTTGAGAGAAGATTTGATATAAATGATCCTGATATTAAAGTAAAATTAAAAGAATATAGTAATACATTAATTCAACAAATAGATGTTATGAGTTCTATTGCAGAAGCTTTTTCTGATTTTGCAAAAATGCCAAAGCAACGAAAAGAAAAAACAGAAATTATTGGCGTTGTAAAAATGGCTCTAGATATTTTTAGTGAGGAGTATTTAGAGTATCATCCGAAGGAGAAAGAAATCTTTGCAAATTTGGATAAAACCCAATTAATTAGAATTGTAACGAACCTAGTTAAAAATGCAATACAAGCAGTTGAAGAAATACAAAAACCTTTAGTAATTGTAAAAGTTTTTTTAAAAAATAAGAAAATATTTATTGAAGTTTCAGACAATGGAAAAGGGATAAAACAAGAAGTTGAGCATTTAATCTTTGAGCCTAAATTTACAACAAAAACAAGTGGTATGGGACTCGGACTGCCCATGATTAAAAACATTATTGTAGCTTATGATGGTTCAATTAACTTCACCTCTTTAGAAGGTGAAGGAACAACATTTACAGTAACGTTACCTAATAAATTAAATTAATAAAAAGATGAATTTTGAAAATATTCTATGCACAATAAAAGAAGGATTGGCAATTATTACCATAAACAGACCTAAAAAGTTAAATGCTCTTAATAAACAAACCATAGAAGAGTTACACGATGCTTTCAGTAATTTAGAGGATGATATTTCTGTAAAAGTAATTGCAATAACTGGAAGTGGAGAAAAGGCATTTGTAGCTGGAGCAGATATTTCTGAATTTGCAAATTTTACAGTTGATAATGGAGGAAAATTAGCCGCTAAAGGCCAAGAACTATTATTTAATTTAATAGAGAATTATTCTAAGCCTGTAATAGCAGCAATAAATGGCTTTGCATTAGGTGGAGGTTTAGAATTAGCAATGGCTTGTCATTTTAGAGTAGCTTCTGATAATGCAAAAATGGGATTACCTGAAGTATCTTTAGGTGTTATTCCTGGTTATGGAGGAACACAACGTTTACCTCAGTTGGTAGGTAAAGGAAAGGCTATGGAGTTAATTATGACAGCAGCAATGATTCCAGCAGAAAAAGCATTGGAGTTGAGATTAGTAAATTATGTTAGTTCTCTAGAAGAACTAATGCCATTGGTATATAAATTAGCTGATAAAATAATGAGAAATTCATTAGTAGCTATAGGTGCAGCAATAAAATCAGTAAATGCTAATTTTAAAGATGGAGTTGATGGTTTTAAGGTCGAAGTATCAGAATTTGGAAATTGTTTTGGTACAGAGGATTTTAAGGAAGGAACCTCGGCTTTTTTAGAAAAAAGAAAAGCTAATTTTCCAGGAAAATAAAAAAGCGAGCTCCATGACAAGCTCGCCTAAACAAATCAAAATTACGTCCGCTAACTTTAGAGTGAGAACTCCTTAGTATATTTACGATCGTTTACTGTAGTAATTACTTTATAACTTCCTTTTTTCTCTTTTTGAAGAGAATAAATTTTTTCAATTAAATTTTCACCTTCAATATCATCTGAAAGAATTAATTCATCTTCATAATAGATATCAACTTTCATTGAATAAGCCTCAAAATTTAATTTAGAAATTAAGATTTTATTTTTGGTAAACCTTATCACCGGTTTAAAAACTGTTTTTTTAGCTTCGTGATGAAAAATTGCTTTACCAGAGATTATAGTAAATGGCTTAATTTCAATTTGAAAATCTTTATCTATTTCCAATGTATAATACCCGTTTTTCAAATAGCTAAAATCAATATCCTCAATATTACTACTATGAATATTTCCAAGTTTTTCATAGATAATTTTTCCAGTAGTATTTTTTATAAATATTAGTGGTATTTCTCTATTTATGTCTCCAAAATTGTTTCCAACAACAGAACTAGATAGCATTCCAAATACTAATGCTGCTAATATATTTTTTGTAATAACTTTTTTCATAATTAATTATTTTAATAATAATAACAATGCAAAGATGTAGTGATTCTTCCATTTGAAAAACAACAATATTGCTATATTTATACTCAAAATTAACCCTTATAGTTATTTAGTTACTTAATAAAGGTAATTTTGAATATAAAATGGATAATTTTGTATAGATGTTTGCATATCAAGAAATGTAAATTTGTAAAGCCCATGAATAAAAAGAAACCATTTTTAGAAAAAGTATATCCTGGTTTTGGAAGTTCTGTTTTGGTTAAAAAACATACAGAGTTTTTAAAGACAAATAAAGCATCTTGGCACTTTCATCCAGAGTTGGAATTGGTTTATGTAAATAAAGGACAAGGGAAAAGACATATAGGGAATCATTTATCCTATTTTAATAATAGTCAATTATTACTAATTGGGCCAAATCTTCCTCATAATGGATTTACAGATCGTCTTACTACCAATGGTTTTGAGACTCTAATTCAGTTTAAAGAAGATTTTTTGGGCAAAGATTTCTTTGAAATACCAGAAATGAAGAAAATTAAAGAATTATTTGAACGTTCTAAAAAAGGAATTCTCTTTGGTTCAGAAACAAAAATTAAAGTTGGTTATAAGATTGAGAAACTAGTAGAAAAAAAAGGCTTTAAAAAGTTACTTGTTTTTTTAGAAATTTTAAATATTTTATCTAAAACATCAGATTACACTATTCTAAATGTAGATGGTTATGCTGTTGAAACAGAATTACAAGACAGTTCAAAACTTGATAAAATTTATAAATACATTAATACTAATTTTAAAGATCATATTAGCTTAGATCAAATTGCTAGTGTAGCAAACATGACTGTTCCTGCTTTTTGCAGGTATTTTAAAAAAGTAACAGGAAAAACATTTACTAAGTTAGTTAATGAGTACCGGGTGGTTCATGCAACTAAGTTATTGTCTGAAAGCATGATGAGTATCACTGATATTTCCTTTGAATGTGGGTTTAACAACTTTTCACACTTTAATAAGTTGTTCAAGGAAATTACAGGTAAAAATGCTTCTGGTTATAGAAAAGAAATGAAAGATTTAATCCAATAAATAATCCCCATGAACAGTAAAATTGATAAAGCTATTGAGTATTATACGATAAAAAGTAAAGAAATTATTGAATATGTAAACTCAAACCATAAATTAACTGCAGAGGAAATCATTCAAAGTGCTGAAGAGTTGTCAATATTAGAGTATAAATTAACAGCTTTAGAGGTTGCTAAGGAAATTTAAATTTTTATAGTTTTTTAACTACATTAAGCCATTCCATTCATCGAAAAAATTCTTTAGAAATTTCTCCATAAATAGGTGTCTTTTTTTAGCTAATTTTTTACCAGTTTTTGTGTTCATTTTGTCTTTTAAAAGTAATAACTTTTCATAAAAATGATTGATTGACGGAGCGTTAGATTTTTTATATTCCTCTTTATTCATCTTTAAATTAGGAGTAATTTCTGGGTCATATAATTTCCTATTTTTAAATCCACCATAATTAAAACATCTTGCAACTCCAATAGCTCCTATAGCATCCAATCTGTCTGCATCTTGAATGATATTTAGTTCAGGAGAACTAAAATGTTTACTAGAGTCAAAAGAAGATTTATAAGAAATAAATAATATAATGTTTTCTATATGAGTAATAATTTCCTCATCTACTTCTTGGCTTTTTAAAAACGCTCTTGCTTTTTCAGGTCCGATAGACTCATTACCATCATAAAATTTTGAATCGGCAATATCATGCAATAAGGCGCCTATTTGAACAACAAAAAGATCCACTTTTTCATTTTTTGCTATGAGTAATGCATTTTTATAAACTCTGTTAATATGAAACCAATCATGACCACCCTCTGATTCTTCAAGTGTTTTCTTTACATAACGGATGGTATTTTGTATGACTTTTTTTTTATCCATAGTCATAAAAATAAAAAATCCACCTCGAATAGAAGTGGATTGAGTTGTATTTCTTTTAAATTCTGTATATAAAAAAATAGTTTTTTTAACAAAATTCCTTGTAGGCAGACACTAGGTTTTCAGCTATCATTTGAGCAGACCTTCCTTCAATATGATGACGTTCTAACATATGAACTAATTCTCCGTCTTTAAACAGGGCAACCGCCGGAGAAGATGGAGGAAAAGGAATCATATGTTCTCTTGCTTTTTGTGTAGATTCTTTATCAACACCCGCAAATACAGTTGTTAGATTATCTGGTTTTTTATCAAATTGTAATGAAGCAACTGTTCCTGGTCTTGCTGTTCCTGCAGCACAACCACAAACAGAATTTACCATCACCAAAGTAGTTCCTTTTTTTAAAATTGCAGCATCTACATCATCTGCAGAATATAAAGCTGAAAAACCGTTATTTGTTAACTCTTCACGCATCGGTTTTACTAATTCTTCTGGATACATAATTTTTTTAAATTTTAGACTACAAATATAAGGAATATAACACAATCAAAATAGTATATTTGAAGTTCAAAAATTGATATAAAATGAGTAATTTTTCTAAATGGCTTGGTGCTGGAATTGGATTTACTTTTGGAGGACCTATTGGAGCTATCTTGGGGTTTGCTGCTGCTACTGTATTTGATAAATTTACCAAAGAAGATTTTGTAAAAGAGCAACGAGAGTTCCAAAATAAATCTCACAAACAAAAAGCACAAACACTTAGTGGTGATTTTGAAATAAGTCTATTAATATTAGCTTCTATTGTTATTAAATCAGATGGTAAAGTAGATAAAAGAGAATTAGACTTTGTTAGAAATCAGTTTGTTGGAATGTATGGTAAAGAGAGAGCTAATAAGGCTTTTCAATTATTTAAAGGCGTAATTAAAAAGCAAGTTTCTGCAAGGCAGGTTTGTATTCAGATTCGTCAACATATGCCCCATTCCTCTAGACTTCAATTAATACACTTTTTATTTGGAATCGCTCAAGCAGATGAGTATGTTTCCGATATAGAGGTTGATGAAATAAGAAAGATTGCAGGATATTTATATATTAATCAATACGATTTTGAATCAATCAAAGCAATGTTTTATAAGTCAACAGATAGTGCGTATAAAATTTTAGAGATAAAGACTTCAGCATCCGATTCAGAATTAAAAAAAGCGTATAGGAAAATGGTTAAAAAATATCATCCAGATAAATTAACTAGCCTAGGAGATGAGCATTTACAGGGAGCTAAAGAAAAGTTTCAACATATTCAAGCTGCTTACGAAACAATTAAAAAAGAAAGAGGGTTAAGTTAATATTTTTGATGATTTAAATTTATTTACAACTCACATGCCTATTATTTTCAGGGGTATTCAAGAATTCTTTTTCAAAAACAACGTTAAGGAATTACTGGAAAATATGTATTTTCGCTTTCTTATTAGAAATAGTTATTTATGAGTGCAAAGTTTCCTGAATATAAAGGACTTAACTTACCGAATGCAGCAAAAGAAATGCTCAAATATTGGGAAGATAATAACATCTTTGAAAAAAGTGTGACTACACGAGAAGGAAGTAAACCCTTTGTGTTTTTTGAAGGCCCACCTTCAGCTAATGGATTACCGGGAGTTCACCACGTTTTAGCAAGAGCTATTAAGGATATTTTTCCACGATATAAAACAATGAAGGGGTTTCAGGTAAAAAGGAAAGCAGGATGGGACACACATGGCTTACCTATTGAATTAGGTGTTGAAAAAGAACTTGGAATTACTAAAGAAGACATTGGAAAGAATATTTCAGTAGAAGAGTATAATGCTGCTTGTAGAAAAGCGGTAATGCGTTATACAGATATCTGGAATGATCTTACCCAGAAAATGGGTTATTGGGTAAATATGGATGACCCATATATAACTTATGAACCCAAATATATGGAAAGTGTTTGGTGGTTATTAAAACAGATTTATGAGAAAAACCTGATGTATAAGGGATATACTATTCAGCCTTATTCACCAAAAGCAGGGACTGGATTAAGTTCTCATGAATTAAATCAACCAGGTACTTACCAAGATGTTACAGACACTACTGTTGTTGCACAATTCAAAGCAATTAAAGAAACTCTTCCAGATTTTTTACAAAATCAAGGTGAGGTTTATTTTTTAGCTTGGACAACAACACCATGGACATTACCAAGTAATACCGCACTAACTGTTGGACCAAAAATAGAATATGTATTGGTAGAAACCTTTAATCAATACACCTTTGAGCCAACCAAAGTTATTCTTGCAAAAAAGTTAGTTGCCAAGCAATTCGGCGGGAAAAACAATTTTAAAGTAGATGATCTAAAACACTTACAGCAATACAATTCAGGGGATAAAAAAATTCCATATTGTATTATAAAGGATTTTGTAGGGAAAGATTTAGTAGGCATTAAATATGAGCAATTATTACAATATGTATTGCCTAATGATAATCCTCAAGACGCTTTTAGAGTGATTTCTGGAGATTTTGTAACCACAGAGGATGGAACAGGAATTGTACATACATCTCCTACTTTTGGAGCAGATGACGCCCTGGTTGCAAAACAAGCAACACCTGAAATTCCACCAATGCTAATTAAGGATGAAAACGATAATTTAGTTCCGTTGGTAGATTTACAAGGTAAATTCGTAAAAGAACTAGGCGAGTTTGGAGGTAAGTATGTGAAAAATGAATATTATAAAGAAGGTGAAGCACCAGAAAAATCTATAGACGTAGAGCTTGCCATTAAATTAAAAGAGGAAAATAAAGCCTTTAAGGTAGAAAAATATAAGCATAGCTATCCTAACTGTTGGAGAACAGATAAACCAATTTTATATTATCCATTAGATTCTTGGTTTATTAAGGTTACCGATGTAAAAGAGCGGATGCATGAGTTGAATAAAACTATTAACTGGAAGCCAGCCTCAACTGGAGAAGGACGTTTTGGGAACTGGCTAGCAAATGCTAATGACTGGAATTTATCACGTTCTCGTTATTGGGGGATTCCTTTACCTATCTGGAGAACAGAAGATAAGAAAGAAGAAATCTGTATTGGTTCTGTGGCTGAATTAAAAGCTGAAATTCAAAAGTCTATTGATGCTGGAATTATTTCAGAAGATATTTTTGCCAACTTTGAAGTGGGGAACATGTCTGATGAAAATTATGCAACTATAGATTTACATAAAAATATTGTGGATCAAATAATTTTAGTTTCTCCTTCAGGAAAGCCAATGGAACGAGAAAGTGACTTAATAGATGTTTGGTTTGATTCAGGATCTATGCCTTATGCACAATGGCATTATCCTTTTGAAAACAAAGAATTAGTAGATGGAAACAAATCATTCCCAGCAGATTTTATAGCAGAAGGTGTAGATCAGACTCGTGGATGGTTTTATACATTACATGCTATTGGAACGATGGTTTTTGATTCTGTAGCTTATAAAAATGTAGTTTCTAATGGATTGGTATTAGATAAAAATGGGCAAAAAATGTCTAAGAGATTAGGTAATGCCACAAACCCATTTGAAACTTTAGAAACCTATGGTGCAGATGCTACTCGCTGGTATATGATTTCTAATGCTAACCCTTGGGATAACTTAAAATTTGATAAAGATGGTATTGAGGAAGTGAAGCGAAAGTTTTTTGGAACGCTTTACAATACCTATTCCTTTTTTAGTTTATATACAAATATTGATGGTTTTTCATATGCTGAAAAAGATATTCCTTTGAATGAAAGACCAGAATTAGATCGTTGGATTTTATCAGAACTTCACACATTAATTAAAAAAGTAGATAAGTTCTATGAAGAATATGAGCCAACAAAAGCTGCCCGAGCTATTTCAGATTTTACTCAAGACTACTTGAGTAATTGGTATGTTAGATTAAGTAGAAGAAGATTTTGGAAAGGAGATTACCAACAAGATAAGATTTCTGCTTATCAAACCTTGTACACTTGTATGCTTACAATTGCAAAAATAGGTGCCCCAATAGCTCCATTTTTTATGGATAAACTATATTTAGATTTGAATGCTGTTTCTCAAAAAGAAAACTTTGAAAGTATTCATCTAGCTGATTTTCCTGTATTTGAAGAAATATACATAGACAAAGCATTAGAACGTAAAATGGAGGATGCGCAAACAATTTCCTCTTTAGTTCTCTCTCTAAGAGCGAAAGAAAAAATAAAAGTACGTCAGCCTCTTCAGAAAATAATGATTCCTGTAGAAAATGAAGAGCAAAAGTTATCCATTTTAGCTGTAGCAAATCTCATAAAACATGAGGTTAATATTAAAGAGATTGAATTATTGGAGGATGCTTCTGATATTTTAGTGAAACAAATTAAACCAAACTTTAAAACTTTGGGGCCAAAGTTTGGAAAAGAAATGAAGGTCATTGCAAATAGTATTCAAAACTTTACAAAAGAAGATATTCTGAAAATCGAGTTAGAAGGAAAAATATCTATAGAACTTGAAGAAAAAATTATTAATTTAGAACTTTCAGATGTTGAAATATCATCCAAAGATATTGAGGGTTGGCTGGTAGCAAATGAAGGATCAATTACAGTAGCCCTAGATGTTACTATTTCCGAAGAATTAAGAAAAGAAGGAATTGCTAGGGAGCTGATTAATAGAATTCAAAATGCAAGAAAAGATAGTGGACTTGACGTAACAGATAGAATTAAATTAACGGTTTTAAAGTTTAAGGATTTAGAAGAGTCGATTAATAAAAATAAAGAGTATATTATGAGTGAAACATTAACTGATGAGTTAGTTTTTGTAGATCAATTAATAGATGGTTCAGCGATTGAGTTTGATACCATCAAAAGTAAAATATTAATTAATAAAAAGTAAGAATCATGTCGAATACAAGCACAAAATATTCTGATGAAGATTTACAAGAGTTTAAAGAAATCATTCTAAAGAAAATAGAACGAGCAAAAGAAGATCTTGCCCTATTGCAAAGTTCCTATAAAAATGGGTTAAATAATGGAACAGACGATACTTCACCTCAATTTAAGTCTTTTGAGGAAGGTTCTGAAACGATGAGTAAAGAGGCAAATGTTCAGTTGGCAATTCGTCAAGAAAAATTTATAAGAGATTTAAATAACGCTCTAATAAGAATAGAAAATAAAACATATGGAGTCTGCAGAGTTACTGGGAAACTTATACAGAAAGAGCGTTTAAAGCTAGTACCTCATGCCACTTTAAGTATTGAAGCAAAAAGACGTCAATAAATTCAAGCTTCCTAAATTAGGAAGCTTTTTAAATTCTTTAACTTTTTTAAAACTTAAGTTCACTAACTTTTTGTAAAAAACAAATAATATATCCAATTATATAGTTTTTTTTACTTCAATAATTCAAGAAATATGTCTAAAAAAAACATTGCTTTACTCACTGTAATCTTAGCAATATTTATAGATCAAGTTGTTAAAGTTTATATTAAAACAAACTTTTTTTTAGGAGAAGAAGTAAAGGTATTTAATTGGTTTAGAATTCATTTTGTTGAAAATAATGGGATGGCTATGGGTTTTGAGTTTGGTGGAAAAGCAGGGAAATTATTTCTGACTTTATTTCGATTGGTTGCTGTCTCTGCTATTATTTATTGGTTAGTTGAGCATGTAAAGAAAGGGTCTCACACTGCAGTAATTTTAGCAATTTCATTAATATTTTCAGGAGCTGTTGGTAATATTATAGATTCTGTGTTTTATGGAGTTATTTTTAATACTCCTTCTGGCACTAACGTGGCAACATTATTTTCTAAAGAACCCTATGGTGAATTCTTTTATGGTAAGGTTGTAGACATGTTTTACTTTCCTATATGGGAAGGGGTTTTACCAGATTGGATTCCTTTTGTAGGTGGAGATTTTTTTAGATTTTTTAATTATATTTTCAACCCAGCAGATGCCTATATTACTACAGGCGTAGTTCTTCTTTTTCTTTTTAGTAAAACAGCTTTTCCTAAAGAAAAAACAGAATCATAGTATTTTACTTTACAAGTATAATTCCTTTTCAACACTCCTTATTTTTTAAATAAATTCTTTAGTTGTCTTTATCAAGTTCCATTTCCTTGGCAATTCAATAAGAAAAAATAAAATAGTATTTTCGTTCTATGCCAACTTCACTAGAAATTCAATTAAAAACTTTACCAGATTTTCCTGGAGTTTATCAATATTTTGATAAAGAAGGCATTATTTTATATGTAGGAAAAGCAAAGAATTTAAAAAAAAGAGTTGCATCGTATTTTACAAAAAATCATGATAACGCTAAAACTAGAATTCTTGTAAATAAAATTGTTAGCATAAAGCATATTGTTGTAGAAACTGAAACAGATGCATTATTATTAGAAAATAATCTCATTAAAAAACATCAGCCTAGGTATAATATCATGTTAAAAGATGATAAAACCTATCCTTGGATTTGCATAAAAAAGGAGCGATTTCCTAGAGTTTTTATGACGCGAAGAGTTATTAAGGATGGTTCAGAGTATTTTGGTCCCTACACAAATGTTAGAACAGTAAAAGTCTTATTAGATCTAATTAGAGAACTATACTCACTTAGAACTTGCAATTATGATTTATCAAGAGATAAAATTTCAGCAAAAAAATACAAGGTTTGTTTAGAATATCATTTAGGGAATTGTAAGGGTCCTTGTGAAGACTTTCAGGATGAAGAAAGTTATAAAGGAACTATTAAAGCAATAAGAAATATTATACGTGGAAAT
This sequence comes from uncultured Flavobacteriaceae bacterium, assembly GCA_938084555.1. Lineage (GTDB taxonomy): Bacteria > Bacteroidota > Bacteroidia > Flavobacteriales > Flavobacteriaceae > Polaribacter. The sequence goes on from CALKFR010000008.1 coordinate 58,078, forward strand.
TTTAAAGAAAGTTTAGACAAATTTCAGAAAATAATGCAATCACTAGCAGTAAAAATGGAATTTGAGGAGGCTCAAAAAGTAAAGGAAAAATTAAATTTATTATCCAACTATCAATCGAAGTCTACTATTGTAAGCCCTAGTATAAACAATGTTGATGTATTTTCTATTATTTCTGATGAAAGCTATGGCTATGTTAATTTTTTTAAAATTGCCAATGGATCAATTATTCAATCTCATACAACAGAAATTAAAAAAAAGCTAGATGAGACAGATAAAAGAATCTTAGAATTGGCAGCTGTAGAAATTAGACAGCGATTTAATTCTACATCAAAAGAGGTATATGTTCCTTTTAAAATTGATTTAGGAACTTCTATAAAGGTTACTGTCCCAAAGGTAGGAGATAAAAAGCGTATTGTAGAATTATCAGAGCGCAATGCGAAATACTACAGACAAGAACAATTTAAACAAATTAAAATTGCAGATCCAGATAGGCATGTAAAACGAATTATGGCTCAAATGCAAAAAGATTTAAGATTATCTGAAGAGCCAAGACATATTGAATGTTTTGATAATTCAAATATTCAAGGCACTCATCCTGTTGCTGCCTGCGTTGTTTTTAAAGATGGAAAACCCACAAAAAAAGAATACCGTCACTATAATATTAAATCTGTAGATGGTCCAGACGATTTTGCTTCTATGGAAGAGGTTGTGTTTAGACGCTACAAGAGGCTTTTGTCTGAAGGAGAATCTCTACCTCAGTTAATCGTTATTGATGGGGGTAAAGGCCAACTATCTTCGGCCCTGAAAAGCCTAGATTTACTTGGTTTAAGAGGAAAAATAGCCATTATTGGAATTGCAAAAAGATTAGAGGAGATTTATTATCCAGGAGATTCAATTCCTATGTATTTAGATAAACGATCCGAAACATTAAAAATCATACAGTTTTTAAGAAATGAAGCCCATAGATTTGGCATTACATTACATAGAAATAAAAGAAGTAAAAGCGCTATTCAATCAGAATTAGAACAAATTCCAAATATTGGTAAGCAAACAATTACTTCTTTATTACGTAAATTTAAGTCTGCAAAACGTGTTAAAACAGCAAGTTACCTTGAGCTAAAGGAGTTACTTGGAGAGTATAGAGCAAAAAAAATCTATGATTACTATCATCAATAATAATGGTAAATTCCATACTTATAAAAATTGAAAAACACATCTCAATGTTAATTTAACGTTAACTAAATGTTTTTTTATTGTAATAGATTTATTATATTTGACTAATCAAAAACGTATTACTATGAAATTTTTTATAACATTGATGTTTATATTTTCTTTTTCTTTAGTGCAAGCACAAGAAATTGAGCCCACTTATGAAGTAGAAGGTGACAAGGTTAAAGCTACCTATTATTTTATTGATGGATCAGTTCATAAACAAGGATTTTTTAAAAATAAAAGATTGACTGGAATGTGGACAGAGTTTGATAAAAAAGGCAATAAAGTTGCCACTGGTTTTTATGAAGACGGAAAAAAAACTGGTATATGGTTAAAATGGAATAAAAATAAACTTCGTCAAGTTAATTATAAAAATAATTTGATAACTTCGGTTAATACTTGGAAAGAGGAAACAAGTTTAGCCATTAATTAATATCCGTAAAATAGATAATACTCGCACATGAAAATATGTGAGTTTTTTTGAGAAAATATTTTTTAAAAAATAAAAAACCCACATTGTAAACAATGTGGGTTTTTTTTGATATATATAAGTGCCTTATTTACGTACAATTTTAAATTTGTACTGCAAATAGTTGTAAGCATCTCTAGGTATAATAGTAATCCACTTTTTGTGTTTTAGATACCAACGAAAACGAATCGATGATATTCCTTTAGTCAAATGAGAAGAAATAAAAGGATGAACGTTCAACACCACATTTTTATTTTTAGGATTTGAAATAATTCGTTCCAAATCTGCTTCAATTTTGTCTAATAAAACAATAGGAGCTTCGACTTCTCCATTTTTATTAGGGTTTGGTTCTGTTGTTTTGATACTGAGCTCAGGTCGAACTCTTTGCCTAGTAATTTGGATTAATCCAAATTTACTCGGCGGTAAAATTTTGTGCTTTGTTCTATCTAAAGACATGTGCTCTTTTAAATGCTGAAATAGTTTATTTCTATTTTCTGAACGATGCATGTCAATAAAGTCAATAACAATAATTCCTCCCATATCTCTTAACTGCAATTGTCTTGCAATTTCAGTGGCAGCAATTAAATTTACTTCTAATGCAGTTTCTTCTTGAGAACCAGCTTTGTTAGAACGGTTTCCACTATTTACATCAATTACATGTAATGCTTCAGTGTGCTCAATTACTAAATAAGCCCCTCTACTCATAGAAACAGTTTTACCAAAAGATGTTTTTATTTGGCGTTCTATTCCATATTTTTCAAAGATTGGGGTAGATGACTTATGAAGTTTTACAATCTTTTCCTTTTCAGGATAGATTTCTTGAAGATACTCTTTAATTTCTAGCTTAAGAGTTTCATCATTTGTTACAATATTTGTAAAAGAATCATTCATTAAATCTCTTAAAATTGAAGAAGCTCTATTTAATTCGCTTAATACTTTTGTTGGTGTGTTAGTGTTAGCAATTCGCTTACACATTGTTTTCCAACGATCTAATGAATTTTGTAAATCTTTATCCAGTTCTGCTACTTTTTTTCCTTCAGCAACAGTTCTTAAAATAACTCCAAAGCCTTTTGGTTTTATACTTTTTACTAATCTTTTTAGTCGCTCTTTTTCTTTTGAATCTTCTATTTTTTGAGAAACAGATATTCTGTCTGAAAAGGGAACTAGCACCAAAAATCTACCTGCAATGGAAAGCTCTGAGCTTAACCTTGGGCCTTTTGTTGATATTGGTTCTTTTACAATTTGTACTAATAAATTTTGACCTGATTTTATTACGTCGTTAATACTTCCATCTTTGTGAATATCTTTCTCAAAGCGAAAGTTTTTTAAAGTGAATTCTTTATACTTACCTGTGCTTACTTTCTTAATAAAATTATTTAAAGACTGAACTTTTGATCCTAAATCATGATAGTGTAAAAATCCATCTTTAGGATATCCTACATTTACGAAGGAAGCATTTAGCCCTGTTAATACTTTTCCAATCTTGGCTAAAAAAATGTCGCCAACAGAAAATTTATTATCAGTTGTTTCTTTGTTTAATTCTATAAGTTTTCCATCTTTTAATAAGGCAAAATCAATATCAGATGAATTTGAACGAATTATTAATTCTGTTTTCATACTGAAATGGTTTTATACTAAATGTCTGTAAAGACAAATAATGGATTAATTTTAAACAGGTATTTAATTTAATACCAGACGAGGCTTCTACTTTATGCAGAATAAATACCTCTATTTCAATGAACGTTTTGTTTTAAAGCAATAAGCAAAAAGTAAGGTTAGACCTTACTTTTTCTTATGTCTGTTTGCTCTAGCTCTTTTCTTGCGTTTGTGTGTTGAGATCTTTGATCTCTTTCTTTTTTTACCACTTGGCATAATTGTCTAATTTTGTAAATCTTTCGATTTAGATTTGTATAATTACTTTACTACCACTTTACTTTTTACTCCTTCAGTAAAAGTTTTTGCTGGTTTAAAAGCTGGAATATTATGAGCTGGAATTTTAATGGTAGTGTTTTTAGAAATATTTCTTCCAGTTTTTTCTGCTCTAGTTTTTATTATAAAGCTTCCGAAACCTCTTAAATAAACATTTTCTCCTTGTTCTAAAGCACTTTTAACTTCTGTCATAAATGCTTCTACTGTTGCTAACACATCTGCCTTTTCAATTCCTGATTTGTCCGAAATTTTTGACACAATATCTGCTTTCGTCATGTTCTATATTTTATATTTTTCCCTAAAAATTTGCTGGCAAATATATGATAATTAATCTATTCCATAAAAAGAAACATATAAAAATATATCAATTTTAAGACGTAATATTGTAAGCATAATTATTTTTAATGAATTTTTCTAATACATTAATTTACTGGTATTTACAAACCAATAGAGATTTGCCATGGCGCAAAACTAGAGACCCTTATCTGGTTTGGCTATCTGAAATTATCCTTCAGCAAACAAGAGTCTCTCAAGGAATGAGTTATTACCTGGCTTTTTCTTCTGTTTTTCCAACAGTTGAAGATCTTGCAAATGCAGAGGAAAGTAAAGTTTTAAAAATGTGGCAAGGATTAGGATATTATTCTAGAGCTAGAAACCTACATTTTACGGCTAAATATATATCTAAAGAGTTGTGTGGAAAATTTCCATCAAGTTATAAAGAACTTATAAAATTAAAAGGGATTGGAGATTATACAGCCTCAGCTATATCTTCAATTTGTTTTGATGAACCTGCAGCAGTAGTTGACGGCAATGTTTATAGAGTATTAGCAAGATTTTTTAAAATTGATACGCCTATAAATAGTACAAAAGGGATTAAAGAGTTTAAAAGTTTAGCACAATCGTTACTTGACAATAATAAACCAGGGATATATAATCAAGCAATTATGGATTTTGGTGCGCTTCAATGTAAACCTAAAAGCCCAAATTGCTTTCAATGCCCAATGAGTTCAAATTGTATAGCTTTTGAAAAAAAACTTGTTAAAGAGTTGCCTGTCAAAGAAAAGAAACTGAAAGTTAAAAAGAAGTATTTTAATTTTTTTGTGTTTGTAACCAAGGATCGTAAAACAATTTTTGAGAAACGAAGTGGCAATGGTATTTGGCAAGGTTTATATCAATTTCCATTAATAGAAACCGTTAAGGAAACACATTTAGGAGATTTAGTTAATTCATCAGATTTTCAAGCACTTGTTCCCACGAATGCAACAATTCAATTATTTAATGAACATTCAATTATACACAAGCTATCTCATCAACATTTATTTACAAAATTTTGGATTATAAAAACCGATCATTACAATAGAGCAACAATCAATTGGGATTCATTGGAGCTATTTCCTACATCAGTCTTAATAGCCAACTTTATGAGAGAATTCAACTCAAAATTCAATCAAATTTTTTAGTACATTTGATATAATAATCTAAATTAAGTAATGTCTGGAACAATAAATAAAGTAATATTAATAGGTCATTTAGGAGATGAGGTAAAAATGAATTATTTTGAGGGAGGCAACTCTTTAGGGCGTTTCCCAATAGCAACCAATGAAAGTTATACAAATAAGCAAACAGGACAAAAAGTTACCAATACTGAATGGCATTCTATAGTGGTTAGAAATAAACTTGCTGAAATATGTGAAAAATATTTATCTAAAGGGGATAAGGTTTATTGTGAGGGACGCATCAAAACTCGTCAGTGGTTACAAGATGGTCAAAAACGTTACACCACAGAAATTCATGTAGCTAATATGACTTTTTTATCTACTAAAAAAGCAATTGAAGGATCTACTTTAACTAGTTCAGACAAATCTTCAATAATAACTTCCCCAGAGAAAAATGAAACTATTGAAGACGATTTACCATTTTAAAAAACCATAAAATTTTACTATTTGGATTCAGACCCTGAAATTTTATTACAACTTATGGCTCAGTTAGATCTCCTGTCTTTAACTGCAATTATTTTTTTTATTGTATTACTTTTTTGTTCTGCTTTAATATCTGGAACCGAGGTTGCTTTTTTCTCTTTGTCGAAAACAGATATTATAAAAATTTCTGACGAAAGTAAAGAACAAAACCCAGTTGTATCACTTTTACAAAACCCAAGTAAATTACTTGCTACTATATTAATTACTAATAATTTTATAAATATTCTCATAGTATTAATTTTTGCATCTCTTGGAGAAGTTTTTTTTAAAGAGCAAAATTTATCACTCACAATAATAGGCTTCACACTCCCGTCAAGTGTAGTTAAATTTTCAATTGAAGTGGTATTAGTTACGTTCCTTATTCTTCTCTTTGGAGAGGTATTACCAAAAGTTTATGCTTCTAGAAGAGCTCTTAGGTTTTGTAATTTGATGTGGAGACCTCTTCAATTTCTGACATTTTTTTTAACCCCTTTAAGCTCTCCTTTAATAAATTTAACCAATATTATTGAAAAAAAATTAGGGAGTAAAAATTCAAATTTTTCAGTAGAAATTCTATCAAAGGCATTAGAACTTACTTCAGAAGGATCAACAACAAAAGAAGAACAAAAAATTTTAGAAGGAATTGTGAGTTTTGGGAATACTGAAACGGTTCAAATTATGAAACCAAGAATTGACATTTTTGCCTTGTCTTATGAGGAATCTTATAATGAGGTATTAAAAAAAATTTTAAATAATGGCTATTCTAGAAATCCAGTTTACAAGGATTCTATAGATAATATTGTTGGGGTTTTATATTCAAAAGACTTACTTGGCTTTCTAGATAAAAAAGGATTTAAGTGGCAAAAGTTATTAAGAGAACCATTTTTTGTGCCTGAAAACAAAAAATTAGATGATCTTTTGGTTGAATTTAGAGAAAGAAAAAATCATTTAGCCATAGTTGTAGATGAATATGGAGGAACTAGTGGTATTGTTACTTTAGAGGATGTCATTGAGGAGATAGTAGGTGAAATTAATGATGAGTTTGATACAGATGATCTTTCATATTCAAAAATTGATGCCAATAATTATATTTTTGATGGTAAAATTACGATTAAAGATTTTTGTAAAGTCTTAGAAGAGACTAAAGAAGAAAAATTTGAGGAATACAAAGGTGAGTCTGAAACTATAGCGGGTTTTATTCTAGAAATATCAGGAAAATTTCCAAAAATTGGAGAAAAAATAAATTTTGATATATATACTTTTACTATTGAGGCGTTAGACAGAAAGAGGATTAAACAATTAAAAGTTACAAGAAATCATGAATAGATTCTTTTTTAGTATAATTATTTTTTCCTGCATTTCTTGCTCTGAAGAAACCTTACCTAAGCCAAAAGCATTTTTGAATTTAGAATATAAGAAGCCAGTCTATCAAGAATTGCTTTTAAAAAGACCCTACGCATTTGAGATTTCTAAACGAGTAAAAATAAAAGACAGCCCCAATAATTGGCTCAAGCTAGAATACCCAAGATTAAAAGCATCTATAGACATCACCTACAGAAAAATAGATAAAAATTTACGAGAGCTATTGGTAGAGTCAGAAAAATTAGTTTTCAAACATACTTCTAGAGCAGAACAGATTTCTTCAAATAATTATGTAAACGATAAGGAAATGATCTATGGTACCCTTTATAATATTACTGGAAATGCAGCTTCTCATATTCAATTTCATATCACAGATAGTACAAATCATTTTATAAAAGGAGCTTTATATTTTAAGATTAAACCAAATTATGACTCTTTACTTCCTGCGATAAATTATATAAAAAATGACATATTCCATTTAATGGAGACTTTTAAATGGGAGCAATAAATTAATTTCATAGCAATTTATAATTCGCCATTAAAGTTTTATCTATGCTTTTCTACTCTGAAGCCACAGGTAAAATTGAACTCCAAATAATAGTGCCCCAGAAAGTAAATGAACTGCCTGGGTTCCCAAAGGGAATTCTGCATAGTACATTAAAATTCCAGTAATGGTCTCTAAAAAAAGTAAAACTAAAATCCACTTCACTAATTTATAGCCTAATTTATGAAGTTGATTTAGATAAAATAATCCAAAATTCACTAAGATAATTGCGATTGTAAATGATCGATGAAAATAAAACTTAAAGCTAGGGTTCATTAAACTATACTCTTTATTTTCAAAACCAAATAATTTTACTTGCTCATCTATAAATTGACGGACCTGAGTCCCCATTGCTATCTGAATTATAGAAAAAATGATAGACGCTATAAGAAGTTTGTTAAATAAAGAATGGTATTTGAAAACTGTTTTTTCTTTTCTAATGATAAATAATAGACGAAGTATAAGACCTATAATTAATAGACCGATTACCATATGAATAGTAATCATTGTAGGTTTTAAATTACTGTCAACAACCATTTTTCCTAAAAAAGCTTCAATTAACATAAAGAAAAAGGCAATAAATGATAGTATTGGAATCCATTTATTTTCTTTTCTGAATTTTAGAGAACCAGCGAGTAGAAACAGAAAAATAAAACCAGATAGTACAGTTATTAATCTATTAATATACTCAACCCAAGTATGAAATTTATTAAAGGTTGCATATTCATGTTTGGTGTATTCTTCCCAGTTTGTTTCATCAAAAACTGATGAAGTATTTACTTTTTTTTCAGCTACATAAAGCACCTCATTTTTAATGATAATAATGCCTTTCTCATAGGTAGAATTTGGTTGCCATGTAATTTGTTCCTCAGAGGTTGGTGGGATATAATAGCCAAAACATTTCGGCCAATCAGGGCACCCCATTCCAGAGCCTGTCATTCTAACAATTGAACCGGCCAAAAAGATTAGATAAAGACTTGCTAAAGTTACTTTAACAATCGTAGGAAATCGATTTTTCATCTGAATGAAATTTTTCACAAAGGTAAATTAAAAACAACTAAAATAAAGTTCTATTTCTAGAAGTCTTTTCTTTATAATGAGTTTAAATTGTAAAGGTTTTTATTTCAATTCAGACGCGGTATATACATCACCTCCAGCTATACTTGTAATGAAAGAGCTTATATCTTTTGGTGTAGTTTTGTTCCTGTCAAATGCTACTGTGGCAATACTATCTGAGAAAATTACTGTAGCATTGGTTACCCCCTCTTTTTTTGACAGTTTAGATTGAATTATTTTAGCACAACCAATTTCACAGGTCATTCCTGAAATAGTAAATGACGCAGTTTGAATTTTAGTTATTTGAGGAATGCCACTTTTTAGGTCTTTATTTGCTAGTTTTTCATTATCAACTGAACAAGACCAAAGCAAAAGAAAGCTAAACGTAAGTGATAAAAAAAATGATTTAGTAATCATGATTGCTTTTCGTAATTGTTTTATCATACAAATTTATGTATTTAATGAGGTATATCTTAAGATTTATTTCATTTTTGTATGTCAATAAAAAGTAGATCATGAGTAACGATTATAAAAAGTGGATTTATCTTATAGTTTTAGCTATAATTTGGGGAAGTTCATTTATACTTATAAAAAAATCTTTAATCGGTTTAACTCCCATACAATTGGGAGCATTGAGAACTTTTATTGCCGGATTATTTGTGCTTTTAATTGGATTTAGAAGCTTAAAAAAGATTAAAAAACATCAATGGAAGTATATTGTAGTTAGTTCCTTGTTAGGCACTTTATTTCCTGCTTTCTTTTTTGCATTTGCAATTACTGGAATAGATAGCTCAGTAGCTTCAATTCTGAACTCTTTAACTTCACTAAATGCACTTATTATAGGAACATTATTTTTTGGAGTTATATTCAAGAGAATTCAACTATTTGGTGTACTCATCGGCCTAGCTGGAACAATCATGTTGATTATGGAAAGCTCTTCTTTAAACCCAAATCAAAATTATTGGTATGCTATTTTTGTGCTTACAGCCTCTATAGGATATGCTTTTAACGTAAATATCATTAAAAAATATTTATCAGACATTACTGCTATGAGCATTACCGCCGGGCACTTTATTTTATTGATTCTTCCTGTATTTCTAATATTATTGTTTTCAGGTTTTTTCTCCTCAATAGAGTTTACCCCTCAAACAAATTCCTCAATTATGTATTTAATAATACTTTCTATAGTTGGAACAGGTTTAGCAAAAATTATGTTTAATAAACTAATTCAAATATCTTCTCCTGTTTTTTCTACTTCAGTTGCGTATTTAATTCCGATAGTTGCAATTATTTGGGGTTTTATTGATGGAGAAAAGGTGAGTTATCTTCAGTTATTATCTGGGATAATTATATTATTGGGAATATATATTGTAAATAGAGTTAAATAAAAATAGCCATAAACCTACGATAAACCTTTCAAAGAAGAGTTATTATTATTAGAGGTCTCTTTTTTGACCATTTGCTGTTGTTTTATTTTAAAAATAAAAGTATATTTGCACCCGCATTTTCAATATTGAAATTGCATATTTTAATTAATGCTAATAACAAACTTAATAGTATGTACGCAATTGTAGAGATAGCAGGGCAGCAGTTTAAAGTAGCAAAAGACCAAAAAGTATACGTTCATCGTTTAAAAGAAGCAGAAGGTTCTAAAGTAACTTTCAATAAAGTAATGCTTTTAGAAGATGGTAAAAACGTTACTGTTGGCGCCCCAGCTATAGAAGGAGCCGAAGTTAAGGCCAAAATTTTAGGTCACCTCAAAGGTGATAAAGTAATCGTTTTCAAAAAGAAAAGAAGAAAAGGATACAAAAAGAAAAACGGACACCGTCAGTATTTAAGCGAAATTCAAATAGAGAGTATTGCTGCATCAGGTGCAAAGAAAGCTCCAGCAAAAAAGGCAGCTGCTCCCAAAAAGGAAGAAAAAGCAGTAAAAGCTCCTAAAGCTGAAGTAAAGGAAACAGCATCTACTGATGTAAGTTCTATGACTGTAGCTCAATTAAAAGCTCTGGCTAAAGAAAAAGGTATCTCAGGATATACTTCTTTAAAGAAAGCAGAATTAATAGAGGTATTAAGTAAATAAAAAATTTCAATTTTAAAACCATAGTATCATGGCACATAAAAAAGGAGTAGGTAGTTCGAAGAATGGTAGAGAATCAGAATCGAAACGACTAGGAGTTAAAATTTTTGGAGGACAAGCAGCAATAGCTGGTAACATTATAGTTCGTCAAAGAGGAACCACTCACAATCCAGGCGAAAATGTATATATGGGGAAAGACCATACATTACATGCCAAAGTTGATGGAGTTGTTGCTTTTAGAAAGAAAAAAGATAACAGATCGTATGTTTCTGTTGTTCCTTTCGAAGCATAGACAATACCACTTTAAAATATTAAACGTCCAAACTTTGTTTGGACGTTTTTTTATGTCCTATTTTGTACATTTACACTGATGACTTTTTTCTACAATTTCATAATGCATCTCACTTATTTCTTTTTAAGAAACTATGCCTTAGTTAATTCAAAAATGAAATTATTCATTAGTGGAAGAGAAAAAACTTTTGAGAAACTCTCATTACTTAAAAAAAATGATCATAAAATATGGTTTCATGTTGCTTCCTTAGGTGAATTTGAACAAGCTATACCAATAATAGAAGCGGTTAAAAACAATTACCAAGAGTATAAAATTATAGTTACATTTTTTTCTCCTTCAGGATATGAAATCAGAAAAAACTCAAACTTAGCAGATCTTGTTTGCTACTTGCCATTTGATACTAAAGCCAATATGAAGAGGTTTGTAGAGATCGTTCATCCTGAAGTTGCAATTATTGTTAAGTATGAATTTTGGCCAAATTTACTAAGGCAGTTAAAAAAAGAATCTATACCAACAATTTTAGTTTCGGGTATTTTTAGAGAAAATCAATTTTTCTTTAATCCCATAGGAAAATGGATGCGAAAATCTTTGACCGCATTTCATCATTTTTTTGTACAAGATTTATCTTCAAAAAGTTTATTAGAATCCATAAAATTTAATAACATTTCTATAACGGGAGATACCCGTTTTGATCGTGTTTCAAAGATTTTAGAACAAGATAACTCCTTGCCATTTATATCAGAATTTAAAAACAATCAATATACTATTGTTGCTGGGAGTACATGGAGGGAAGATGAAGAACTTTTGGCACACTATATTAATAATTCTCAAGGAGAAAAATTTATAATAGCACCACATACGGTAGATTCTAAATCTATACATAAATTAAAAGCATCACTGAAAAAAGAAACCATTTTATATTCTGAGAAAGAGGGAAAAAATCTCTCAGAGTATACGGTCTTTATTATAGACACTATAGGGCTATTAACTAAAATATATTCTTATGCAGATGCTGCATACGTAGGAGGAGCATTTGGGACAGGGTTGCATAATATATTGGAACCAGCAACATTTGGAATTCCTATTGTTATCGGACCTGAGTATAGTAAGTTTAAGGAGGCATTAGATTTAGTAGAGTTAAACGGTTGTATTTCTATAAATAATCAGTTAACATTTTCTAGTATTTTTAGAAGATTAAAAAATGATATTTACTTTAGAAATGAAACGGGTAAAATAAATGACATTTATATTAAAAAAAATAAAGGAGCTACAGCTCAAATAATGCAGTATATTAACACACAATTAAGTTTATAAATATGGAAATTATTTTTCAACCCTGGCCTTGGTATCTTGGAGGACCCCTTATAGCACTAACACTCTTTTTATATTTTTATTTTGGTAAAAATTTTGGAGCATCTACCAATTTTGAAACACTATGTACAATTGCTGGTGCAGGGAGAGTATCAAATTATTTTAAAAAAGATTGGAAAGAAAGAGATTTTGCGTTACTTTTTGTAGTAGGGTTAATTATAGGGGGGGTTATTTCATCAAACTATTTAATTCCTGATCAAGCAATAGATTTAAACCCAAAAACTTTTCAAGAATTAACAGATTTAGGGTTTTCAAATGTAGGAAACACTTACTTTCCAGACGAAATTTTTAGTAATGATATAGCTTTGTCTTTTAAAGGCTTCTTAATTTTAATTTTATCTGGAGTATGTATTGGTTTTGGCACTCGTTATGCAGGTGGTTGTACTTCAGGACATGCTATTACTGGATTGAGTAATTTTCAACTACCATCATTATTAGCAGTAATAGGGTTTTTTATTGGTGGCATTATAGCAGTTTGGTTTTTAATCCCTTTAATTTTTTAGATGATGAAGAATATAAAATTTTTAGTTTTAGGAATCTTTTTTGCTATTGTTTTAAGTAAAGTACAAGCTATTTCATGGTTTCGATTTTACGAGATGTTTAAATTTCAATCCTTTCACATGTTTGGAATTATTGGAGGAGCAATTGTTGTCTCTTCTTTAATTATGAAATTGTTTAAAAGTGGAAGTATTAAAGATATAAATGGGAATAAAATAATTCCAAAGCCAAAGAAGAAGGGGTTTATTAGAACATTAGTTGGAGGAACTTTTTTTGGTTTAGGATGGGGTGTTTCTGGAGCCTGTGCTGCACCTGTATTTGTTATTTTAGGATTTAAGTGGATACCAGCTTTAATCATTCTTTTAGGAGCTTTAATAGGAACCTTCATTTATGGGTTGCTTAGCAAAAGATTACCCAATTAATTTGAAAAACAATAAAGTAAGCTAAACAATAGAGAATGCAACACCAGTTGATAGATAGTTTTGGAAGACAAATGAATTATATTCGTTTGGCAGTTACAGACCGGTGTAATTTGCGATGCCAATATTGTATGCCTGCACATGGAATTGAAATTGCACCCCGTGCTGATTTATTAACCTTCAAAGAAATGTATCGAATCATTCGAGTATTAACGGAATTAGGCGTTAGAAAGATTAGGTTAACTGGAGGTGAACCTTTTGTTCGAAAAGACTTTGTTGGGTTTTTAGAAATGTTATCATTTAATGATTTATTAGAGGCTATAAATATTACTACCAATGGAGCTATGATTGCCAAACATATTCCAACGCTAGAAAAGATGGAAAAAATTAAACACATCAACTTAAGTATTGATAGTTTACAGAAAGAAAAGTTTCATCAAATTACAAGACGTGATGTCTTTCCAGAAGTATACAAAACGTTTGAAGCTTTAGAAAAAAGTAGTTTGAATTTAAAATTAAATGTTGTTGTTCAGCCAGGATTTAATACAGATGAAATTGTTGATTTTGTTGCCTTAACAAAGAATAATAATGTTGCTGTTCGTTTTATTGAAGAGATGCCTTTTAATGGAAAAGGTCAGCGAGAGATGGAAGAAAATTGGAATTATACTCGTATTTTAGAAGAGATAAAAACAAAATTTGATGTAAAACCTATTGTTTCTGAAAAATCATCAACCTCAAAGAATTTTAAAGTAGACGGCCACAAAGGAACCGTTGGAATAATTCCTGCATTTACCAGAACTATTTGCGGAGATTGCAATAGAATTAGAATTACACCAGTAGGAACTTTCAAAAACTGCCTATTTGACGATGGGGTTTTTAACATTAGAGATTTTTTAAGAAACGGAGCCAGTAATAAAGACTTAAAAGAACTTTTCTTAAAGCTGGTAAAAGAAAAACCTGCAAATGGTTTTATAGCTGAAACAAATCGTAAAAAAGGCAATGTTTCTGAGAGTATGTCAACGATAGGTGGTTAATATTCATTTCACTAAGAATAATATTTAATAAATGATTTCAGTTCAAGAAGCTCAAAAAATTGTTTTAAAAAATAGCCTAGATTTTGGATTGGAAAAAATTCCTCTTATGAAATCTGTAGGACGAATTTTAAAAGAAGATATTCTTGCAGATCGAGATTTTCCACCATTTAATAGAGTTTCAATGGATGGTGTTGCAATAGATTACACTTCCTTTAAAAACGGAGAAAGAGCATTTTTTATAGAAGGAATTCAACCAGCAGGAAGCCCTCAAATTTCACTAAGTAATAACAAGAATTGTATTGAGGTAATGACAGGTGCAGTATTGCCAGCTAAAACAAACGTAGTAATTAGATACGAAGATGTACTCATTGAAAACGGAATAGCAAAAATTCAAATAGAGGAAGTTTCATATTTTCAGAATATTCACGAAAAAGGAAAAGATAGAAAAGAAGGAGAAATTTTAATTCAAAAAAATAAGTTTATTTCTGCCTCAGAAATTGGTGTATTGGCAACTGTTGGTAGCTCAAAAGTAATGGTAGCCAGAAAGCCTAAGGTTATGATCATTTCTACAGGAGATGAATTAGTTGGTGTAAACGAAACCCCATTAGACTATCAAATTAGAATGAGCAATGTATATACTCTAGTTTCATTATTAGATCGTTTACATGTTTCATCAGAAACAGATCATATTACAGATGATAAACCTATTTTGAAAAAAAAGATAAAAGAGTATTTAAAAGATTTTGATGTCTTGTTATTCAGTGGAGCTGTAAGTAAGGGTAAATTTGACTTTCTCCCTGAAGTTTTTAAAGAATTAGGAGTAGAAAAATTATTCCATAAGGTATCACAAAGACCAGGAAAACCCTTTTGGTTTGGTAAAAAGGAGACATGTAGATTATTCGCTTTCCCTGGAAACCCGATATCAACTTTTGCAAATTGTTTAGCTTATTTTTACCCTTGGCACTTAAAATCTTCAGGGGTAAACACTAGTAATGAAACTGCAATTCTAACAGAAAATGTTTTTTTTAAACCAAATTTAACGTACTTTTTACAAGTGAAATTATCTCACAAATTTGGGCAATTGTTAGCAACACCTATAAAAGGTAATGGGTCTGGTGATTTAGCTAGTTTAGTAAATTCTGATGCATTTATTCAATTGCCAAAACACCAAAATGAGTTTAAAAAAGGAGAAAATTATCCAATAATAAGATATAGATAATGAGCAATTTTAGTCATCTAAATGAAAACAATAACCCTAAAATGGTTAATGTTTCTGATAAGAAAATCACAAAAAGAACTGCCATTGCAAAAGCAACGATGTTTTTGGGTAAAGAAATAATTGCTCATTTTAACAATGAGGAGTTAATTACCAAAAAAGGTCCTGTTTTTCAAACCGCTATCATAGCAGGGATTCAAGGTGTAAAAAAGACATCAGAGATTATTCCTATGTGTCATCCGTTATTAATAAATGGAGTAGATATTAATATTAATGTCATAAACTCTGAACATATAGAAGTACTATGTGAGGTGAATATTGAAGGGAAAACAGGAGTAGAAATGGAGGCTTTAACTGGAGTATCAGCAACTTGTTTAACTATTTACGATATGTGTAAAAGTATAAGTCAAGATATCATTATAAAAGAAGTAAAGTTGCTAAAGAAAACAGGAGGAAAATCAGATATAAAAAATGGCTAATCATCAAAAACATTCCAAGCTTTCCAGAAGAAAAAATGGAAATTTTGCACCCAATGAAATATCAATTTTAGGAGCAAAATGCAGCATTATTTCTGATTTAGTTCATCAAGTTTCTAAAAGCCTATCTTCTTGTAATCTAGCTTATTTTGACGCTTCTCATGCCAAAAATATTGAAGAAAATTTATTAACAGATTTTATCTTTCATCATGATGGTAATTTGAGTATTACAACATCTAGTCCTGTAAACAAATATGTTCAAAGAATTCAATTTACTCAGTTTGATTTTGTCTTTATTAATGGGAATCATTACCCAGGAGAAAAACAAATTGTATTCCTTGATCCAGAAAAAGAAGCTTCCATAAATAAACGAATTGAACAAATTTTTGACATTCAGTTTTTTGTAAAACTTACTCAAGAGATTGAACCCTTTCAATCTTTAAAAGATAAGTTTTCTAACTGGGAGGAAATTCCAATTTATAGCATTAATGACATTGAAAAAATAATTAATCATATTTCTCAAATCATTTTAGATACCATTCCAAATATTAGAGGATTAGTTCTAACGGGAGGGAAAAGTACTCGAATGGGGAAAGATAAATCGGAATTGTATTATCATGGAAAACCCCAAAAAGAATTTGTTAAGAATTTACTTGAACAAGAAGGGATTAAAACTCATTATTCTGTTCAAGCAAACAATAATAAAGAAGATGAAATTCATGATGTATTTTTCAATTTAGGTCCATTTGGAGGAATCTGTTCAGCATTTCAAAAAGACCCTAACTCAGCTTGGATTGTTTTGGCAACAGATTTGCCATTTTTAGATAAAAACCTCATTAAGTTATTGTTGGAAAAAAGAAACCCATCCAAAGTTGCTACTGCTGTTATAGGGAAAGGGAAGCAATTTCCTGAGCCTTTGGTAACAATATATGAGCCAAAAGCATATTCAATATTATTACAATATTTAGCACAGGGATATTCTTGTCCACGTAAAATGCTTATCAATTCTGATGTTGAAATTGTAGAAGTAGATGATAATTTAATACAAAATATAAATACTCCAGAAGAATATGCAGCTGCAATAAAAGAATTAAATTAAGAATGTCACACATTAGTAAGTCAGATTTATTTAAACGTCAAGTTACTTTATCAGAAATTGGTGAAACTGGTCAGCAGAAACTTCAAGATTCTAAAATCTTGGTTGTTGGATGTGGGGGTTTAGGGAGTCCAATTGCTGTCTATTTAGCTTCAAGTGGAATTGGAAAACTTCATTTGATAGATTTTGACCAAGTAGACGTTACCAATTTACACCGACAAGTTTTTTATTCTTTACATGATGTAGGTTTTTCAAAATCAGAACGTCTAGCAAATTTCATTACACAAAGATCTCCTTTTACAGAAGTTAGTTTTTCTAATGAAGCTATTACAAAAGAAAATGTAATTGAATTAATTTCTGAATATGATATTATTGTAGATGGAACTGATAGTTTACCCACAAAGTATTTACTAAATGATGCTTGTGTTATTCTTGAGAAACCTCTGGTATACGGTTCTTTATATAAGTTTGATGGCTATGTAAGTACCTTTAATTTTAAGCAAGAAGATGGTAGTTTTTCAGCCAATTTACGCGATGCATTCCCAGACATGAATACAGATGTTGCTAATTGTGAAGAAGCAGGAACATTAAACGCAATAGTTGGCATGATGGCAGCTACTCAAGTGAATGAAGTTTTAAAAATTATTACAGGAGTTGGAAAACCTTTAACCAATGAACTGTTAATTTATAATGTACTTGAAAATACACAATTAAAGATGAAATTATCCTCCAATATATCAAAGCAGGAAGTAGTATCATTATTTAATACCCAAAATTATTTTGATGCTACATGTAGAATTCAAAATTCAGATTGGCAAATTTCTCCAAAGGAGTTAAGAAATAAAATTGGAGATTCAAATCTTGAATTAATCGCTGTTTTACCAAATTTACAGTTGCCTTTTAAAGTACATCAAACCATTCCAATTCAAGAATTTGATGCTAATACTTTAAAGGTTGATCAAGAGAAAATACACGTTATGGTTTGTCAGAAAGGCCTTAATAGTTACAAAGCAACAGTTCAATTAAAAGAAAAGTATCCAAGTTTACAAGTTTTTAACTTAACAGGAGGAATCAGTAATTATTGATACAAACATTACGGATGGGCATTTACCCAAATTTCTCCATCAGAAAAATGTTCTTTTTTCCAAATAGGAACTGTTTCTTTTAATGTATCTATAGCGAATTCACAAGCTTTAAATGCAGCTTTTCTGTGTGGAGCAGAAACAACAATAATTACTGGAATATCTCCAACATATAATATCCCTTCTGCATGATGAACAGCAATTTTCATTATTTCAAACTTTGATATCGCTTGATCAGCAATCTTTTGCATTTCTTTAATTGCCATGGGTTTGTAGGTAGAAAACTCTAATTGTATTACCTCTTTTTTTTGGGTGCTGTTTCTTACAGTTCCAATAAAAGCTACAATACCTCCACAAGAATCATCTGCTACAAATTCGTAACATTTATCTAGGTTTAATTTTTCTGAAGTAATTTTAATTGAAGTATTGCTCATACTTTTACAAAAATAGGAAATCTAGCACGTATCTTTGTAAGAATAATTTTAGACATTAATAATTATGAAATTTTTTTTTAGAGTTGTTAGTTTTTTAGAGGGAACTTCTTATTTATTATTGCTTTTTGTTGCTGTTCCAATTAAATATTGGTTGAATGACCCACAATATGTTAAGCTATTGGGCATGCCTCATGGTTTATTATTTGTAGGATATATAGTACTTGCCTTTTTGTTAAAACCTCAGATGAAGTGGAACATGAAGAAATTTGGAATTGTTTTATTGGCGTCAATTTTTCCTTTTGGAACATTCTATATAGATAAAAAATATCTGAGAAATTAGCCTCCGCTTACCGGAGGAATAATTGCAACCACATCATTATTTTTTAAAACCATTTGATCGTTAGCATAATTTTCATTTACAGCAATGGCATATGAATTTATTTGAGATAATTGAGGATATTTTTCTTGTATTAGTATCTTAAATTCCGAAACAGTTGTATTTGGTGAAATTGAAAAAGAGATGCTTTTTGCACCAATTAAATCCGTTGCTACTCCAAAAAAAAGGACTTTTAAATTCATATCATCAAATATAATAGATATTTATATTAGAAGGTTAGGCCAAATAAGAAACCATCTCCTCTTACTCCATTGAAATTAGATTTTACATAATCTACCCGTAAAAACCGCCATTTCCCAAACCCTATATTATCCATTCCAATTGAGTATTCAGAATAGGGCTTTTTCCCCGAGATAAACAATCCTTTAATTCCGGTAACTAAATGAAAATTTAAGGTATTAAATAATGGAAGTTTTCGCAGTAAATACCCATTAAAATTATGTTCAAAATGCGCCTCTGTGTATCTATTATTAGTATAAAATCGATAATACTCTAACAACCCAAAATTATTTCTGCGATTGTCATCTGAAACGATAAACATTTGGTTTCCTTTCGCCTGTAAATTATCCATAAAAGCAATGTTTTTCTTTTTCAAAAATAGACCACTTCTGATATGATAGAAAATTTCGCCATAATTACCAGCGTTGATATCTTGGTTTAAATTGGCAGTAATTAAGTCTGCATTAAACTCAGAATTATCAGAGCCAAAAGTTTTTCTATAATTTAGGTTTAATGAAGGGAATTTGCTTTCACTAACATTAAACTTTCTATCTGGATACGAAAAATATTTTTGCCCAAAAACAAAAGTTGATCCAATATTAAATGTTGCAATTTTATGTTCAGTAAAAACAGAACTTGTGAAATTATTTGGCTCTAGAGGATTATTAGAGGTGTAAGGATCACTTCTACTCTGCCTTGCAAAAGAATAATTTGTAGTATTAAACAATGGTTTTCTATTGGCATATTCTAAAGAAGATGAAAAATAAACACCATTTCTAATTTCTTCTGAATATCCTATTCGTACAAATTCCTTCTCATAAATCTTAATATAATTTAGTCTTCTCGTAAGAGAACGAATTAAGTTATCCAATTTCTTAATAGGATTCCTGCCATTGAATTGCGGTGTAGTAATACCACCCGAAAGATAAAATCTTGGCTTAGAAATATTATTCCATTTTCGACTAAAATAAAATGTAGGTCTCGCTTTCTTTTCTGATAAACCATAGGCTACACCCAAACCTGCAGACCACCATTTACCTTTATCATTTTGACGTTTAAAATAGTTTACACCTAATGACGAATGAAATCCCTGAACTGTATTAAAACTAAAGTCTTCTATCAAACCATCAAAAGAAATAGACCACTTTTTGAAAGAATTTTGAAATGTATATCCAATAATTGGAGATAAAAAATTCACCTTATTTTGAATCTTATCGATAGAATCTAAATACGGCTTTGATTCACGAACCATCTTAATACTATCCTTAGTTTTATAATCTTTAAGTTCTTCATTGGTTAAAGGCACAGGTCTTAACTGATTCCAAAAATCAGTATCTTTTTTTGTAGCTCCTATTGCAAAAGTTAAAACTTCTTTTGTAAATGTTTTTTTTGTAAAATTGGGCTTAAAATTATAATTTGAATATCCTGCAGAGAACCGCCCATTTACATTAAATCCAAACAACCCAAATTTAAAATCTATGGTTTGAGAAATTTTTACCCAAGCATCATTAACTGCTGAATAATTATAGTTTTGTTTAAATCGTAATTCATCAATAATTGGAATTCCAACTTGTTTCCCATTGGCTATAAGATCAACACCATAAATTGCCCAATCGTCTTCAACAATATAAATAAATCCACTAAAAACTCTTCCTCCTGGTTGTTTGGGAGTCACTTTAACTTTGGATATTAATTTTTCATTTTTATCATAGAAAGACCCCTCGAGCTTGAAGGTATAGAAGCTAAAAGCTCCGTCAGCAATAGGAGAAACTAAATTATTCTCTGCTACTAAAACAGCATTTCTGTAAAAATCAAAATTTACTTCTTCAGCTCTGTTAAAACTTATTCCGTTATCAGAACCACTTACCTTTGAGGCAATAATTTTTTCTTTAAATTTTCTAGGTTTTTTTTGAAAAGTTATTTCTGAAACCGTTTCAGATAAGTAAATAATTCCAGTTCTTGTTGAATCTAACCCTCCCCCTAAATCACCCAAGCTTTGCCTAAAAATTTTTTTTGGAGCATTTTTCACTTTAAATAATCCCCGAGAGTAAAAATTAGAGGTAAATTCTTCAAATTTATTGGTGTTTATTTCTTTACTTTCAATAGTTTTTCTAATTATAATATTAGCTGGATTTTCATTGGTTGTAATAGAAAATTCATCCAATAGTATTTCTTCATCTTCTAAACTTACATTAAGCGTATATGGGAAACTTTGAATGGATAGATTTTTTTTTACAGTTTTATATCCTAAAAATTGAAAAACAATAACATAATCTCCAGTCTTTTTAATATTTAATTCATAATTACCACTATCATTTGAGGTAGTACCAGTAATAGATTTATCAAGGTATACACTTACAAAAGAGATAGGCTCTTTATTTGTATCTGTAATCTTTCCAGTAATTTGAGCAAAAGATGAAAAACAACTTAACAAAAGCACTAGAAAAGTAATTTTATTCATAAATATTTATTTTAGTTTATCTAGGGTAAACTTAAAACAAGTTAAAAAGTGTAATGCTTTAATTTTTTGTTGAGCAAGATACAATAAACTCTTAATATTCTATAGACCTGTTTTTCTTTATAAAAGCTATATTTGTATGTCTTAAACAAAAAATGATTAGATGAGTGATTCTAGAAAAAGGCATGAAGCTTTGTTATATCATGCAAAGCCTAAACCTGGAAAAATAGAGGTAGTTCCTACCAAAAAATATGCTACACAACACGATTTGGCTTTAGCATATTCTCCAGGAGTGGCAGAACCTTGCTTAGAAATTGTAAAAGACAAGAAAAACATTTACAAATATACTGCTAAGGGAAATTTAGTAGCAGTGATCACAAATGGGACTGCGGTTCTAGGATTAGGAGACATTGGTCCTTTGGCATCTAAGCCAGTTATGGAGGGTAAAGGTTTATTGTTCAAAATATTCGCAGATATTGATGTTTTTGATATCGAAATTGATGCTACAGATATAGATAAATTTGTAGATACTGTTAAGGCTATAGCACCTACTTTTGGTGGAATTAACCTAGAAGATATTAAAGCTCCTGAGGCTTTTGAAATTGAAAAAAGACTTATAGAGGAACTAGATATTCCTGTAATGCATGATGATCAACACGGTACTGCAATTATTTCTGCAGCGGCATTAAAAAATGCTTTAGAAATTATCCAAAAAGATATAACTAAAATACAAATAGTTGTTAATGGTGCTGGAGCAGCTGCAATATCATGTACTCGTTTATACCTAAGATTAGGAGCAAAAATTGAGAATATTGTTATGTGTGACAGCAAGGGTGTTATTAGGCAAGATAGAGATAATTTAACTTCACAAAAAAAAGAGTTTGCTACAAAAAAAGATATTAACACTTTAGAAGAAGCCATGCAAAATTCAGATGTATTTATTGGTTTGTCGAAAGGAGATGTAGTTACTCCTGAGATGTTACTATCTATGACTAAAGACCCAATAGTTTTTGCCATGGCTAATCCAGTTCCAGAGATTTCTTATGATTTAGCTTGTGCTACAAGAGATGATATTATAATGGCTACCGGAAGGTCAGATCATCCTAATCAAGTAAATAACGTACTAGGATTTCCATTTATATTTCGTGGAGCTCTAGATGTTAGGGCTACAAAGATTAATGAGGAAATGAAAATGGCAGCCGTAAATGCATTAGCAGATTTAGCCAAGCAGTCAGTTCCAGAACAAGTAAATATTGTTTACGATGAAGTGAGTTTATCTTTTGGAAAAGAATATATTATTCCAAAACCATTTGATCCTAGATTAATCTATGAAATTCCTCCAGCAATTGCAAAAGCAGCTATTAAATCTGGTGTAGCACTAGAACCTATTGATGATTGGGATAAGTATCGCGACCAATTAATGGATAGATCCGGTATTGGAAGTAAAGAAATAAGACTGTTACACAATAGAGCTAAAAGGAGTCCAAAGAGTATTGTTTTTGCAGAAGCAGATCATTTAGATGTTTTAAAAGCTGCTCAAAGAGTTCATGAAGAAAAGATAGGCAAGCCAATTTTATTGGGGAGAAAAGATGTTATTTTAGCATTAAAAGAAGAGTTAGGCTTCACAGCAGAAGTTCCAATCTATGACCCTAAAACAGATGAAGAGTTAGAACGTAGAAATTATTTTGCAACTAAATATTGGGAGACTAGACAGCGAAAAGGAATTAGTCTTCATCAAGCAAAAAAATTGATGCGTGAGCGAAATTACTTTGCTGCCATGATGGTTAATGAAGGTGAAGCAGATTCTTTAATTACTGGTTATTCTAGACCTTACCCTACAGTTGTTAAGCCAATGATAGAGTTAATAGGTAAAGACAAGGGAGTATCTAAAATTGCTGCAACCAATTTAATGTTAACTAAACAAGGCCCTATGTTTTTGGCCGATACAACGATTAATATTAATCCGTCAGCTAAAGAACTGGCTAAGATTTCTCAAATGACTTATAAAATTGCTAAAATGTTTGGGATGAAGCCAAACATTGCAATGTTATCGTTTTCTAACTTTGGGTCTTCAAAATCTGAAAGTTCAAAAAAAATTCAAGACGCAGTATCTTATATTCATCGCTACTTTCCAAATGTTAATATTGATGGAGAACTACAGGCTGATTTTGCCTTAAATCCAGAAATGTTAGCAAAAGAATTTCCTTTTTCTAAATTAAATGGTCAAAAGGTAAATGTGCTTATTTTTCCTAATCTAGAATCAGCAAATATTACGTATAAGTTGTTAAAACAAATTGATGGTTCAGAATCTGTTGGACCAATCATTCTTGGATTTAAAAAACCAGTACATATATTACAATTAGGAGCTAGTGTTGATGAAATGGTTAATATGGCTGCCGTAGCTGTAGTAGATGCCTGCCAAAAACAACGAAAGAGATAAATAATTGATTACCTTAGAAAAAGGATTGAAAATATGATTACACAAATTAGAGGACGTCTTGTAGAAAAAAATCCGACCTATGTAGTTGTTGATTGTGCAGGTGTTGGTTATTTATTACATGTTTCACTTCAAACTTTTTCATCATTACCAACTGAAGAAAATATTCGTTTATTTACTCATCTTTCAATAAGAGAGGATGCTCACACACTCTATGGTTTTATTACAAAAACTGAGAGAGAGGTATTTAAACTTTTGATTTCTGTATCAGGAGTGGGTCCAAGTATCGCTAGAACGATGTTGTCATCTATGAGTTCGGAGGAAGTTCAAAACGCAATTGCTTCAGAAAATGTTGCTTTGATTCAATCTGTTAAAGGTATTGGCGCTAAGACAGCACAGCGAGTTATTGTAGATTTAAGAGATAAAATTTTAAAAACTTTTGATATAGACGAAGTTTCTTTAAGCTCAAACAATACTAACAAAGAAGAAGCGTTATCTGCATTAGAAGTTTTAGGGTTTAATAGAAGGCAGTCTGAAAAAGTAATTACTGCAATTCTAAAAGAAACACCAAACGAAACAGTAGAGCTGTTAATTAAAAAAGCACTTAAGAATTTATAGTCAATTGAATCAGTTTCAAAAATACATTGTTTGTTTTTTGTTTTTCGCTGCTTTTGCGAATACATCACTGGCTCAAATAACTGCAAATAACAGAGATTCCATTCCACTTGTTTATGATTTTAATCACCTTCAAACTGGGAATATGAGATTGGGGTATCCCTCTAAAATTGAAGTGATTTTTGACAAAATTCTGAACAAATATATTTTTGTTGAAAAGGTTGGGGACTATTTTATCAAAACCCCAATTTATATGACACCTGAAGAGTATGAAAAATATCGATTACGCAGAGATATGTTGGAATACTTTAAGAGTAAAGTAGCTGCACAAAAAAGTAAAAAAACATCTGATAAGAAAGATTTATTGCCTACCTATTATGTAAATTCTAAACTTTTTAAAACAATATTTGGAGGAAATGAAATAAAAATCACTCCAACAGGAAATATTAATTTAAAATTTGGAATCATATATCAAAATACTGAAAATCCTCAATTGTCTGAACAAAATAGAAGTAGTTTTACCATCGATTTTGATCAACAAATAAACGCAGGTATTCAGGCACAAGTTGGAGAGCGTCTTAAGTTAACAGCGAATTACGACACGCAATCTACATTTGATTTTCAAAATTTAATTAAATTAGAATTTATGCCTCCCTCACTGCCTGGAGTTCAATACAGCGAAGATGGAATCATACAAGGGATTGAAGCGGGTAATATTTCTATGCCAATTAAAAATTCATTAATAAATGGGGCGCAAAGTTTATTTGGATTAAAAACAAAACTTCAATTTGGTAAAACAAATATTACTGCAGTTTTTTCACAACAAAATTCAGAAAGTACAACAGTTACTGCAGAAGGTGGTTCCTCTATTCGAGAATTTGAATTGAGAGCTACAGATTATGACAATGATAGACACTTTTTTTTATCTCAATATTTTAGGGAAAATTATGCCAAATCCTTGACAAATTACCCTCTTATTAGTAGTCCAGTAAACATCACTAGAATTGAAATTTGGATTACCAACAGAAATGCTTCTGTAGAGGATTTTAGAAGTATTGTTGCCCTAGCTGATATTGGAGAACCAAAAGCAGAAAACTATGTTAGTCTAAGTGGTTTAGTAGCACCATCATTGAGCGCTCCCACTGTAAATGGGGTAGCACTGCCAACAAATGAATCAAATAATATTTCCAATACCCTGAGCAACCCCTTAATAAGAGATATAGCAACTGTAGACAACTATCTTTCTGGAACCTATGGTATGAGTCAAGGGTCTGATTATAGTTTATTACAAAATGCTAGAAAATTACAGCCTAATGAATATACCTTAAATTCTCAGTTAGGTTTTATTTCATTAAATAGAAGACTTAATGACGGAGAAGTTCTAGCAGTATCCTACGAATACACTGTGGTAGGAGCATCAAATGGGCAAACATCTTTTAAAGTGGGTGAGTTCTCTAATGATGGTATTTCATCTCCAGAGAATCTGGCGGTTAAGTTATTAAGAAGTGAGATTTTGACAACAAAACGAACTATAGCAGGTGAAGAGGTGGCATTTCCAACATGGAATTTAATGATGAAAAATATATATGCTTTAGGAGAATCTCCTTTAACTTCAGATGGTTTTCGTTTTGAAATTCAATATAGAGATGATCAAACAGGGACTCCTTCTAACACACTACAAAACGCTCAAAGTACAGGTATTGCTAACAAACCATTGTTACAGGTTTTTAATTTAGATAGACTAGATCAAACTCAATATCAAACCCCTGATGGATACTTTGATTATGTGGAAGGAATTACTATTAATTCCCAAAATGGATATGTTATTTTTCCTCAAGCAGAACCCTTTGGAAATGCACTTGAATCTTCTTTAGACGCTCCTTCAGATGTTGATTTGTACGTATTTGATGAATTATATTTAGACACAAAAATTAATGTTAAAAATAACAACCAGGATAAAGATAAATTTTTATTGAAAGGGTATTTTAAATCTGAAGATAGCGGAGGAATTCCTTTAAATGCCTATAATGTTCCTCGTGGATCTGTTACTGTTACAGCAGGAGGTAGACAGTTGGTTGAGGGTGTTGATTATGTTGTAGATTATTTGGCAGGGAGAGTTCAAATATTAGATCCAGGACTTCAATCATCAGGAATTCCTATAAATGTTTCAACAGAAAATAATGCTGTTTTTAATCAACAAAGAAAAACTTTTATGGGTGTAGATGTTGAACACAATTTCAATGAAAATTTCATATTAGGTGCAACTATTTTAAATGTAAATGAAAGACCACTAACACCAAAAGTAAATTTTGGAGGTGAGCCAATTAATAACACTATGTTGGGGATGAATATTGATTTTTCATCAGAAATGCCTTTATTCACAAAACTAGTAAACAAGTTACCTTTTGTAGATACCGATGCGCCTTCTAATTTATCTCTGAGAGCAGATATGGCCTACCTTATTCCAGGGTCACCAAAAGGAATTGATGTTGCTGGTTCTGCAACGGCTTACATAGATGATTTTGAGGCTTCCCAAATTCCAATTAGCTTACTAACTCCATTACAATGGTATACGGCAAGTACGCCTGACACCCCTACTTTTTCTGATTTTAATGGAAACTTAAGTAATGATGAAAGCTATAATTACAAAAGAGCAAGATTAGCTTGGTATACCATAGACCCTATTTTTTACGGTGCTGGAGATACTCCAGAAAATATTGATGCTGATGCGCTTTCAAGAGCAGAGACAAGGCAAGTTAATTTTGATGAGTTATTTCCTAATCAAGAATTGGATGTTACACAGCAATCTTTAATAAGAACTTTAGATTTAGCTTATTTTCCCAATGAACGAGGACCATACAATTTTGAAGAGCCTTCAGATATTTCAAATCCATCAATTTTAGAAAACCCTCAAGATCGATGGGCTGGAATTATGCGCCCTCTTTCAACAAATAATTTTGAGCAAGCAAATGTTGAGTATATTCAGTTTTGGGTGATGGATCCTTACACTAATTATTCTATATCTAATGAAGAAGGTTTGCCATTAGGGATCAATCCAGAAGACCTTCAGAATCAGGTGGGTGACCTATATATAAACTTGGGAAATATCTCTGAAGATATTTTAAAAGATAATCTAAAAATGTATGAAAATGGATTACCAGGAGATGACTTAACTTCGAATGTAACCCCTACTACTTGGGGAAATGTCCCTACAAATCCTTCAATTATTTATGCTTTTGATGAAGATGACACATCTAGAAATAGACAAGATATTGGTTTAGATGGGTTAACAGATGAAGAAGAGAGAATTAAATTTCCTTCATTAGCAGGGTTAGCTGATCCTGCATCGGATAATTACAGATATTATAGAGGGAGTGACTATGATGATGCTGATGCATCAATCATATCTAGATATAAATTATTTAATAATACACAAGGAAACTCACCAACGTTAAATCAATCTTCAGAGTCTTATCCTATTTCCTCTACAACATATCCAGATGTAGAAGATATTAATAAAGATCAAACCATGAATACGGTTGAAAGCTTTTTTGAGTATAGAGTATCTTTAAATAGCACTGACTTGGTTGTAGGACAAAACTATATTGTTGATCAAAAAGACACCCAGGTTACTCTAAAAAATGGAGAATCTCAAACTGCTAAATGGTATCAATTTAGAATTCCAATAAGAAGTGGAACTCCTATCAATAATATTTCAGATTTTAATAGCATTCGGTTTATTAGAATGTTTATGACAAATTTTAAAATGCCGGTAATTCTTCGTTTTGGAGAATTAGACCTAGTGAGGGGTGATTGGAGAAGATATACTAGAACTTTAGATCCTGCCGTAACACCATCTCTTCCATTAGAACAAGAAGATTTGAATAATTTTGAGGTAGGTGTAGTTAATATTGAACAAAATGAAGGACGTTATGTACTGCCCCCCGGAATAGTTAGAGAGCGATTACAAGGAAGCACAACAGTTCAGCAACAAAATGAGCAGTCAGTTACCTTAAAAGTTACGAACCTACCACAAGACAAAATCAGGGCTATTTATAAAAACATTAGTGTTGACTTGCGAAGATATAAAGAATTAAAAATGTTTTTACATGCTGAGGCTGTTATTGAAAACACCCTTCAAGATGATGATTTAACAGCAATTATTAGGTTGGGGACAGACTTAGATGATAATTTTTACCAATTAGAAATACCTTTAAAAGTGTCGCCTAATGGGAGTTTAGCTCCATTAGATGTTTGGCCTGAAGCAAATAATTTAGATGCGATGCTAGAAAAATTAGGAGAAATAAAACTGGCAAGAGATGTTGCAAATGCTCCTATCAATGAATTGTTTACTGCTTCAAATTCAAATTCTGAAGAATTAGTTCTTAGAGTAAAAGGGAATCCTACATTATCTCAGATTAGAACTATTATGTTAGGTGTTAGGAATAATAGTCCTTTAGACAAAAGTGCTGAAATTTGGTTCAATGAACTTCGCTCAGCAGGTTTTGATAATGATGGAGGATGGGCTGCCGTTGTTAGTGCAGACGCTAATTTTGCTGATGTAGCTACGCTTTCTATGACAGGAAGAATGCAAACTGTAGGGTTTGGAAATGTTGAAGACAGAGTAAGTCAGCGATCATTAGATGAAACTAAAGAATATGACATTTCTACGAGTATTAATTTAGGTAAAATGATGCCAAAAAAATGGGGTATAGAATTACCAATGAATTATAGTGTTGGAGAACAATTTATAGATCCAAAATTTGATCCTCAATACCAAGACGTTGAACTCTCTGCAGTAGAAGAAGCAAACCTTCCTTCAAATTTACCCCGAGGTAAAGATGTTTCAAGAAATTACACGAAGCGTTCTAGTATTAGTTTTATAAACGTAAGAAAAAACAGAAATGCTGAATCAACTAAGAAACCTAAATTTTATGATGTTGAAAACCTATCTGTCTCATATTCATTTAATGAAGAATCTCACAGAGATTATAATATAGAAGGTGCATTGAATCAAAAAGTTATGGCAGCAGCTTCCTACAACTTTGCATTTCAACCTAAGTTTTTTGAGCCTTTTAAGAAAAAAGAATTATTTAGAAGTAAGTATTTGCAATTGATAAGAGATATTAATTTTAATCCTATCCCAACAAGTCTAGCTATTAATTCAAGAATTAACAGAACTTTTAATGAACAACGCTCAAGAAATCTTGTCGAAGGACTAAGTCCTCAGCCCACATTAAAACAAAGGAGATTTTTATTTGATTGGGATTATGCATTAGCATTTAATTTTACAAAATCCTTAGCAATTAATTTTAATGCATCAAATAGTTTTATTTATGACACTTTTGGAGGGGAAGATGAATTAGAAATTTTCAATAATTTCTTTAATACTGGAAGACCAACTCAATACAGCCAAAAGTTAAATTCAACCTATAAGTTACCAATCAACAAAATCCCATATTTAGGTTTTATAGGTGTAGATTATGCCTATACAGCAGATTTTGATTGGAGAGCTACTTCACAGGATATAACAATAATAGAGAAAGTTGGAAATTTAATTCAGAATGCCAATACCCATAATTTAACTGGCTCATTTAATTTTGCAAAACTTTATAAAGATTCAAAATTCGAAAATTTATTTTTAAAGAAAAAAGATCGAAAAAAAACAGTTTCAACCTCATCAGATAAACTTCAACCTTCAAGACAGGTGGCCGCTAAAAAAAGGAAGAAACAACCATTAGGCAGGAAAGTTATCAAAGGGTTTTATGATGTAATTACCTCTGTAAAAACAGGAAAATTAAGTTACACTGAAAATAATGGTCAATTATTGCCAGGTTATGAACCACAAGTTGGATTTTTGGGGAGAAATAATTTTAATGGTGGTTTAGCACCTTCCTTAGGATTTGTATTTGGAAGTCAGGTAGATATTAGAAATACTGCTCTAGAGAATGGTTGGTTAGTTACACCTAGAGCAGATGGAGAAGACTATTATGACAAAACTTATACAAGAACCCATTTTAATAAATTAGACTATAATTTCTCTTTAAAACCAGTCAAGGATTTAAATATTGAAATCACTGGAAATAAAATCAAAACAAGAAGTTTAGCTCAACAATTAGACATTAGAGTAGATGCAAATGATCCTGAGGGTAATGGATTCATAGATGAAACCATTCCTGCTTTTATCACTGGAAATTATAGTACTAGTTATTCAATGTTTTCAACAGCTTTTAAGGATGGTAACGAACTATTTGATCAGTTAAGAGCTAATAGAGTTGCAGTCTCTAGAAGATTGGGTGAGCAGGCAGGTATTAACGTAGATGATCCAGTTAATATAGATCCAGTAGACGGAACAGTAATTGGTTACAGTGGCAGTAGCCAAGATGTATTACTGCCTTCATTTTTGGCCGCTTATTCTGGTAAAGATGCGAGTAATATTAGTTTAGGAATTTTTAGAGATATTCCTATTCCTGCATGGAACCTTCGTTATACTGGTTTTATGAAGTATAAATGGTTTAAAAAGAATTTTAGTAGTTTCAGTGTTTCACATGGTTATAAATCATCATATACAGTTTCTAGTTTTACAAATAATCTTCAATTTGATGCTAATGATTTAACAAATACAAATGCTGCTGGAGATTTTGAAACAAGTACTTTAGTATCATCCGCAACTTTGGTAGATGAGTTTTCACCTCTAATTAGAGTAGATATGAAAATGAAAAATTCATTTTCGATGATAGGTGAGTTAAAACGAGATAGAACACTTACTATGAATTTTAATAATAGCACATTAACCGATATTAAAGGGACCGAATATATTTTTGGTTTTGGTTATGTCTTCAAAGATGTGAAGATGAAAACCTCTTTTACAGGAAAAAAACAAACCCTTAAAGGAGACATAAATGTAAGAGCTGATGTGTCTTTAAGAGATAATTTAACTTTAGTTAGATCTGTAAATTCAGACAATGATCAAATTAGTGGAGGCCAAAAATTATTTTCGATAAAATTATCTGCAGATTATAGATTAAATAGTAATTTAACAGCGTCGTTTTATTACAATCACCAAACGTCTAGATATGCCATATCAACAACATTTCCTAGACAATCTATAAACGCAGGATTTAATATTATATACAATTTAGGAGGAAATCAATAAAATTAGTTAACATATGAATATCCCATCAGATTTAAAGTACACAAAAGACCACGAGTGGGTAAAAATTGAAGGAAATACAGCAATAGTAGGAATCACCGCTTTTGCTCAAGGAGAATTAGGCGACATCGTTTATGTTGATGTTGACACCTTAGATGATTCAGTTGAAAAAGATGAGGTTTTTGGTTCAGTAGAGGCTGTTAAAACAGTTTCAGACTTGTTTATGCCTCTTTCAGGAGAAGTTATTGAGTTTAATGAAGGTCTAGAAGACGAACCAGAACTAGTTAATAAAGATCCTTATGGTAAAGGCTGGATGATTAAAATTGCAATAACAGACAATTCACAAATAGAAGAATTATTAGATGCTCAAGCTTATCAAGAGCTTATTGGAGAATAATGCTATTTACATAGCTGTCTTTTTTACAATTTCTATATTTTTTGGCAGTCTTATTAAGCCAGAATTTATTGTTGTAGAATCTATATCAGTATCCGACAAAGCGCATCATTTTATAGCTTATTTTTTATTAATGCTTTCTTGGCTTTATGCTTTTTTCAAAAAAGATAAGTTTCAACAAAATGTAAAATATATAATTTTAGGATGTTTAATTTTTGGCATTATTATTGAAATCCTTCAAGGAACAATTACTTCATACAGAACGGCAAGTTATTTAGATATTATAGCGAATACTGTTGGTATTCTATTGGCAGTAGTAGTTTTTCATGTTTTTCAAAAAAAAAATTAACGTATTTTAATGTTAAACTTGTAAATCAAATAATAATTTAGTTAAATTAGCGAACTATATAAAAATTTCAGCAATGGAAATCAAAAAAAACCCAAAATCAAATCTAGAGAACTACAGTAAAATATTTATGCAACTGGGCTTAGTATTAGCTCTTTTCGTAACCTATGTAGCCATTGAAAAAAAGACATTTGATCGTCAGTTTGGTGATTTAGGAGATGTGAATATGAATGCAGACATGGAGGAAGAAATTCCAATTACTGAACGTATTGAACCTGAAATTCCAAAAACTCCACCACCACCAACACCAGAAAAAATTGAAGTTGTTGAAGATGAAAAAGAAATCGAAGAAACAGTTATCGAGTCTACTGAAACTGACGAAAATGAAGCTGTAGAGGTTGAAGATATCGATGAAGTTGAAGAGGTGGAAGAGATGATTGAGGATGTGCCATTTACAATCATTGAAGATGTGCCTGTATTCCCAGG
This sequence comes from uncultured Flavobacteriaceae bacterium, assembly GCA_938084555.1. Taxonomy (GTDB): domain Bacteria; phylum Bacteroidota; class Bacteroidia; order Flavobacteriales; family Flavobacteriaceae; genus Polaribacter. The sequence continues at coordinate 91,108 of CALKFR010000008.1, forward strand.
GTGTAAAGGAAATAAAACTGAATTGAAAGCATGTTTTAATAAACAAATGCAAAAGCATTTTCAAAGAAAATTTAATGCAGATTTACCAAATGATTTAGGGATGTCTCCTGGAAAAAAGAGAATTATAATGCTTTTCAAAATAGATAAAGTTGGAAACATTGTAGATATAAGAGCAAAAGCTCCACATCCAAGATTACAGAAAGAAGCTATCCGTATTATTAAGTTACTTCCTAAAATGAAACCAGGAAGACAAAGAGGAAAAGCTGTAGGTGTTAAATATACGTTACCAATGAGAATAGAAGTTGAATAAATCTATACTAATATAAATTTTAAAAACCCCAGCTTTTAGTTGGGGTTTTTTTGTATAATTGTTTAAATTTAAAAATAATATTATGAGAACTATACTTTTTAATTCCTTAGTTGTTTTATTTTTAATTTCATGTACCAACAATGATTCTATAGACTTAACTATTTATAACCCAGACCTCTCAATCATTCAAAATCTAGACAATGGGGTATTACCACTTGATATAGTAGCTGAATTGGGAGCTGCCTCTCTTCATGGCCTTCAATATGCCGGTGGTTACATTTTTCATGTTGATGAAACAGATGGTTCAGTTTTAATTGCTACTGATTATTCGGAGGCAGGAATTACTGCATGGGGAGATATATTTGATCTAGACACCAATTCAATAATTGGTTCCGGGCTCACTAACACAGAACTAATTGTTGCTGGTAATGCCAACGATAATTCTATTAATGGTGTAGAACATGATGGAGATTATGCTTTTAAAACAGTCTTGGATTTAGAGTATAATAATTTTGATGATTGGTTTATCCCTAGTAGAGATTCTATGCAAGCAATATATGATAATGTACATGTATTAGGTATGGGTGATTTTAATGAAGATCTAACCTATTGGACTTCAACAAAAGTAGGATATTCACCTTATGTAATGAATTTTAGTATTGATTGGGGTGGTATTGCTTTACCCGGTCTTTGTACAAACTCAAATGGAATCATGATTGTTAGAAAATTATAATTTATTTCATTGTTAATAATCTTTAGGATAAGATTTTAATTATAAATTGTACTTTCGAACTTTAAAAACATATTCATAATATGAAATCTTATTTTGCCCATGAAACATCTGTCATAGATTCAGATTGTGTTATTGGTATTGGAACTAAAATATGGCATTTCAGTCATGTAATGTCTAATTGTGTCATTGGAAAAGGATGTAATTTGGGTCAGAATGTTGTAGTCTCTCCAGAAGTAATTTTAGGAGACAACGTTAAAGTTCAAAATAACGTATCTATTTACACTGGCGTTACCTGTGAAGATGATGTTTTTTTGGGACCTTCTATGGTTTTTACCAACATTATAAATCCAAGGAGTGCTATAAAAAGAAGAGAGCAGTATTCTAATACCCTTGTAAAAAGAGGAGCAAGTATTGGAGCAAATGCAACCATTATTTGTGGAGTTAATATTGGAGAGTATGCATTTATTGGAGCTGGTGCAGTAGTTGTTAATGATGTTTTGCCCTATGCCTTAGTTGTTGGTAATCCTTCTAAGCAAATTGGTTGGATAAGTGAATATGGTCATAAACTTAATTTTAACGAACATGGATATGCTGTTTGTTCAGAGAGTAAAGAAGAATATGAATTAAAAGATAATAAAGTTCAAAAAGTAGTTTCTACTTAAATAAATAAAATAAAAAAACCTCCTATGGAGGTTTTTTTATTTTGGAAATACACTTTTATTTAATCAAATTCTTTAGAGAGGTCAGCTGAATCATACCATTCCATATAGTGTGATAACTTTCCTTCATCATTGAATTGTAAAACAGCATACCATTTTAGCATGCTCTTTTTGCCATTGGAAGCAAAATTTGAAGTCCATGTCCCATAAACTCTTACATTTCCGTCAGGTAAATTATCCTCATCTAAAGCAGCAAAATATTGAGGGTTTGTAAGTTTTTTATTATCGAAATTCGACATGAAACCACGAAATGCTTTTTCCCATTCTGTCTTTGGAAGAGAATCCATCCCTACTGCTGGAGGAGACCATATAAAGTCATCACTCATATATTTATCTGAAAAGAATGCAGTTGAGTCATTTTGCATAAATGCATCTAGCCAAGCTTTAGTTGTTTCTGTATTTTTCTTAAAAACACTCATTTTTGAATCTACAGAACTCTGGTTGTTATCTTGACAACCAACAAAAACTGTAAAAGCGAATACTACTACTAATAATTTTTTCATTTTTTGATTATTTAATTAATTATTTATTTAAATGTTGTTGAGAGAATCCTGTAACATCAAAATAATCCCAGAATTCATGAATTTTACCATCTTTATTAAAAAAGATGACAGCCATCCATTTATGGCTCACATCTATTCCTGATTCAGTATGTCTATGATGCCAGTCTCCATAAACACGAATAACATCAGGGCTACTGCTTGCCTCCATTGATGAATATGTGCTTCCTGCAAAAAATCTAGTATTTTTTAATGCATGATTTTCATAAGCTGCCATATACCCCTTCAAAGCTTCGCTTAAAGTTTCCTTTGAATCAAATTCACTCATATTAATTTTATCTGGACCACTCCATTTTAGTGAGTCTGCAAAAACACTCATAAATTGTTCATGATTTTCATCGGCAAATGCATCAATCATACTATTAAAATTGGCTACATTAGTCTCAAATTTCAATTGATCTTCAGAATTATTTTTCTCAGTAGATACCTGATTACAGGAAAATAGTAAAAAAATTAATAAATAAGATAATCTTCTTATTGTTGTCATAGTTAATAAATTTTAGTTTTTTAAAGATACTAATTTCTTAAAACAATATCAAATCACAACAAATCTTTAAACTTTTTAACCAAAGATATTTTGTCTCTATGTTATGTATGTTGTATTTTTGGAGTCTAAAGATTTAAATAATGAAACACTTAATTATAGTTCTATTTGGGATATTATTTTTAATAAGCTGCGGAAAAGATGAAAAGGTAAAAACAACGAAGAAGGTTGTCAAAGAAACTAGTGTAAATACTTCTATAAAAGAGAATAAGCCCAAAGAAAAATCTGCTGTAGAAATTGATGCAGAGGGTGTGGCTAATGTTACTATTTCATCTAATGATGGAATGAGGTTTGATGTTAGAAAAATTAAAGTAATTGCTGGTCAAAAAATAAGATTAACTTTAAATCATTCAGGTAAATTAGATAAAAAAATTATGGGTCATAATGTTGTTATTTTAAAGAGTGGAGTTAAAGCCTCTTCATTTGCAGTAAAAGCAGCTTCATCAAAAAGTAATGACTATATCCCTGAGGGAACCACTGATGTTATTGCTCATACTAAAATGATTGGCGGTGGAGAGTCTACAATGATTGAGTTTATAGCCCCTGAAAAAGGAGTCTACGATTATATTTGCAGTTTCCCTGGCCATTTTGCTATGATGAAGGGAAAATTAATTGTTGAATAAATTTTCAATTAATTTTTACAGTTCTAATATTTGAATGTTTTTAAATTCTATGGGATGGCTTTCACTTTGTAATGAAATGTAGCCTCCTTTTAGCTCTTGCCCGTCTCTATTTTGAATTTCTTTTGAGGTAGTATCTAAATATTCACCACCTACAGTTGGTTTTGAATAATTAATAACAGTTTTCCCATCTATAAAATGGGTAATAGAATCTTTATTTACATATACCTCTACCTCAATCCACTCTTCTCCGTAATAGGTTTTACATTCTGCCACAATACAATGTTCTGTGATTTTTTCACCATTCATCATCACATGAGTACCAGGAGTACACAAATTTCCTGAAGGTCTAGGTTCACCCGCAGAAACACCTCCAAGTAGTTGAACTTCAATAGACATTGGGAAGCCTTGTTTTAGGAGCATGGTCTCTGGTGCTTGACTATGAATCATGATACCACTATTTTTCCTCGCCCAAGCCTCACCACCAGCAATTTGTTCTCCAATAAATCTATATTGTAATTTTAATCTATAATTAGTGAATGGAGTTTTATAAAATAAATGACCAAATTCATCTGTAAAATTATCATATTGATCATAAGACACTTTTATACTCCCATTTTCAACTCTAAAAGTGTTTAGATGGTTGTCATTTAATTTGTAGCCATTAATTTTTACGATCCAATCATCTAAATTTTTACCATTGAATAAGGATTTCCAATTTTCCTCTGAATTAATATCACTTTTAATTTTAGTTGAGGTACTTTTTTTACACCCATAAGAAGTGCTTAAAATAATTAAAGCGACGGTATAAAATAAATACTTCATAGGAGTTATAGTGAATAAGATTTTCCTCCAGTTAATTCTTGTAGATCTCCACAATAGTAGGCAGTTGGGATAGGATCATAAGCTAAAATGTTTTCACCAACCTCTTCTGAGTTTTTATATGCATTGATAGTCATCCATTTTAACTGATTTAAAAATTCAGATGATGTCATACTCAGAGCTTCCGGATTTGCTTTACGTTCAGGATCTACCTCATTATTTAAAAACATATGTTCATCTAACAAGGTTTTATAATTCTCTGTAGAAACATTACTAATATTAGATTCAGAATTTGGCTTTAGTATTGTAATTATTTTGTTAAAAGCAGCTCTAGTTATTTTTTGATCTTTAGGTTTTAAAACTTCAAGAATATAGCTATCAATAAATTGAGGAACTCCTACCTCTGTTGCAGCTGGAGTTGTAGCTGTTTTAGGAATAAAAATGTCTACTAAATTTGTTAGTATTGTTTTTTCATCAGAAGTTAGATAGCTAGGTGTCCATGTTTCAGTATTTCCAGTACAACTTTGTAACATGCTAAAAAAACTGGGTGAAATGGCAGCAAAACCAGCGGCAAGTCCTATATTTTTTATTGCGTCTCTTCGTTTCATATGTCTATCAATTAAGCGTTCTTTTTAAAGTTTTTGGCTGCATGATTTGCAGCTCTGGCTGTAAAAGCCATGTAGGTTAAAGAAGGGTTTTGACAGCCTGAGGAAGTCATAAAAGACCCGTCGGTTACATATACATTGGTACAAGCATGTATTTGATTGTATTTGTTTAAAACAGATGTTTTGGGGTCTTTGCCCATTCTGGCAGTTCCCATTTCATGAATACCTAATCCCATCGCCCTAGAAGTTTCATGATCATACCCTTTTACATTTTTATATCCTGCTGCTTTTAGCATTTCAATGGCTTGCTCTTTCATATCTTCTCTCATTTTCAATTCATTTTCACCAAAATCTGCATCAAAAGTTACTGTAGGTAATCCCCACTCGTCTTTTTTATCATAGTCTAAGTACATTCTATTACTATGGTCTGGTAACGTTTCACCAAAAGCTAATAAATTAACATTCCATTCTCCTGGTTTTAGTATAGCCTCAGCTAACTTTGGGCCATATTTTAATTCAGCAACTAATTCAGAGGCATCACTTCTACTTGCACCCCCCTGATATCCATATCCTCTAATGAAATTTTTCATCTTTGTTTTTTTATCAACATTTCTAAATCTAGGAATGTAAATGCCATTGGGTCTTCTCCCTTTTACGTATTTGTCATCATACCCTTCTGCTATTGCAGAAGCTCCAACTTGAAAATGGTGATCCATAATATTATGCCCTATTTCACCACTATCATTTCCTAGGCCATTAGGAAATCTTTCAGACTTTGATTGTAATAAAATAGAAGCTGAGGCAATAGCTGATGCACATAAAAAAATAATTTTTGCATAGTAGACATGGCTTTCTTTAGTTTCTGCATCAATAACTCTAACACCTGTAGCTTGTTTTGTTGTATCATCATAGATGACTTCATGAACAATAGAATTGGGTCTTAGTGTCATATTGCCAGTAGCCTCTGCTGCTGGAAGAGTTGAGGAGTTGCTACTAAAATAAGCTCCATAAGGGCATCCTCTCATACATCTGCTTCTGTATTGGCAAGTACCTCTTCCCAAACCTTCTTTGGTTCCTTCTGTGATATGAGCTGTTCTTCCAATAGTTAATAATCTGTTGTCGTCAAACTTTTCTGAAATCTTATTTTGTAAATGTTCTTCAACACAATTTAATTCCATTGGCTTAAGAAGCTTCTGATCTGGAAAATGTTTTAGCCCTAAATTCTGTCCACTAACCCCAATATATTCTTCAACTTTATCATACCATGGCTCTATATCTTTATAACGAACAGGCCAATCAACGGCAACACCATCTTTTTTATTAGCTTCAAAGTCTAAATCACTCAACCTATAACTTTGCCTTCCCCACATCAAAGAACGTCCGCCAACATGATACCCTCTCATCCAATCAAATCTTCTATCTTCGTTATATGGATGTTTTACATCATCTACAAAAAAGTGTTCTCTTGCCGGATGAGAGGTATATCCAGTTCTATGTTGTTTTGGCTTACGATCAATTATTTCTTGAGTTGTTTCTCCGCCATTGGGTAAATCCCAAGGGTCAAGGTGTGCAGTTGTATAATCTTCGATATGTTTTACCATTCTTCCTCGTTCTAGGACCAAAGTTTTTAAGCCTTGTTCACAAAGTTCTTTTGCTGCCCAACCTCCAGAAATACCTGTTCCTACCACTATAGCATCAAATTGGGCATTGTCTGTTTTTGCCATGTTATTATTCATTAATTATAATTTTTGAAACTTTTTATTATGATATTGTGAAATATAATACTATAAAATTGCATATTTCTAAGCCAAATTAATTAATTTGCAAGCGTATTATGTTCAAAATTTTTCAGTGAAAATAAATATACAAAATATATTACCATTTAAGGAAGATGGGATAGAATATTATGCAGACACCTGTCTGCCTTTAGTTGACGCTGTTAGTAGAAAAAAATTAAAATTTAATGCTTTAGCAAGGCATACTTATCCTGGGAAAAGACTGTCGGAAGATACAGTAGGATTAAATAGTATTGGGTATTGGGATGCCAACGAGCCTCAAGACTGGGGGTTAGATTGGCACAGAAATGAAGGTATAGAAATCCACTTTTTAGAATCGGGTTCTATGCCATATTCACAGGAGAGTCAAGAGTTGGAGTTATTGCCTAATAATTTAACAATTACGAGGCCTTGGGAAGTCCATAAAGTTGGTAATCCTGTTATTGGGATGGGAAAATTTTATTGGATAATATTAGATTTGAATGTTAGAAGACCCCATCAAAATTGGTCATGGCCAGAATGGATAGTATTAGCTCCTAATGATCTTGAAAAACTAACAAATATCTTACGACAAAATGAAAAGGTTTGTTGGAAAGCAGATAAACGAATTTTAGATTGTTTTCAAAAAATTGGCAAGGCTGTAGACACAGATAATGATGGTAGTAATGCTTCAAAAATAAGATTATTAGTAAATAATTTATTACTTCTTCTTCTCGACTTGTTGGTTGTTGAAGAGGTGAAATTGGATGAAAAACTAATGAACAGTTCTAGAAGTGTTCAGTTATTTTTAAAAGAGTTAGATGTAAATTTATCTGAAAGTTGGACTGTTGAAAAAATGGCTAAATCATCTGGAGTTGGTCTAACACGATTTACGTTTCACTGTAAGCAATTAACAAATTTAACACCGATGAAATATCTGATGTTAAAAAGATTAGAAATGTCTAAAAAAATCTTATTAGATCAATCCGAAATGAATATCTCTGACATAGCTTATTTGTGTGGGTTTTCTACTAGTCAATATTTTGCTACTATGTTTAAAAAACATGAAAAATGTACCCCTTTGGAGTTCAGAAAAAGTGCTTTAAACTATGTGTAAAATTTGTATAAAATTTTTCACTGAACAATTATACACATAATTTCAAGGTCTATGTTATACTTTCAACTTTGAAAAAGAACATAATAATAGAAAAAATATGAGATCAAAAAGGATATCAATAATAATTTTCATTGCAGTAATATTTGTTGGTTTTTCAGTATCCAGCTGTAAAGATCAACAGTATAAACAGTCAAATCTTTTAGACAAAACAGCGATGAGTAGATCGCTTTTTTTTAAATTGTCACTTGCCCAATGGTCATTACATAGATATGTAGAGGAAGATAAAAAATCGCCTTTTCATTTTGCTTCACAAGCAAAAGAAATGGGATTTGAAGGGTTAGAGTATGTTAGTCAACTTTATGAACATGAAATTAATAAACTAGGGTTTGATGTGGTTATAGATTCACTTAAAAGAATAAGTGAAAAAGAGTCCATACAAAATGTTTTGATTATGGTTGATGATGAAGGAGATCTTGCTGATCCAGATGAAAATAAAAGAAATCAGGCAGTAGAAAATCATAAAAAATGGGTTGATGCTGCTTCAAAATTAGGATGTCATTCAATTCGTGTAAATACTTTTGGAACAAATGATCCTCAAATTTGGAAAAGTACAGTTGTAGATGGGTTGAGAAAGTTATCTGAATATGCTGCAACAAAAAACATCAATATACTTTGTGAAAATCATGGATGGTTGTCTTCCAATCCAGTTGAACTAATGAAAGCGATTAATGAAGTAAATATGGAAAACTGTGGAACCCTCCCAGACTTTGGTAATTGGTGTGTAAGAAGAGCTGACGCAGATGAAAAATGGGGAGATTGTGCAGAGGTGTATCCAGATAAATATGAAGGAACAAAAATGATGATGCCTTCGGCAATGGCAGTGAGTGCTAAATCATATAATTTTGATGAGGAGGGTAATGAAACTACTATTGATTTTTTAAAAATGATGCAAATTGTCAAAGATGCTGGTTATACAGGATTTGTTGGAGTAGAATATGAAGGGGATGTATTAAATGAAAGCAAAGGAATTACAGCAACCAAAGACTTATTATTATCTGTAGCTGCTAAGCTTAAGTAATTATAATTTTGAATATAAATGATCTAACCTACATATTATGAAAAAATCAATACAACTTCAATTATCATTCATGATGTTTCTCGAATTTTTTATTTGGGGAGGCTGGTTTGTTACCATGGGTACTTTTTTAGGGAGTAATCTAGGGGCCTCTGGAGGAGAAACAGCGATGGCTTATTCTACTCAGTCTTGGGGAGCTATTATTGCGCCTTTCATCATAGGACTGATTGCTGATCGTTTTTTTAATGCAGAGAAAATTTTAGGAGTACTTCATTTGCTTGGTGCTATACTCATGTATTTTATGTCTCAGGCTACAGAATTTTCTGTTTTTTACCCTTATGTATTGGGGTATATGATTGCATATATGCCAACATTAGCATTGGTGAATTCGGTTTCTTTTAACCAAATGTCTGATCCTGCAAAACAATTTCCTTTAGTAAGAGTTTGGGGTACAATAGGATGGATATTAGCTGGATTAGCTATTAGTTTTTTATTTAAATGGGATTCTATTGAAAATATTAGCCTAGGGATGTTATCAAATACATTTATTATGGTTGCTATCGCTTCTCTTGTTTTGGGAGTTTTTAGTTTTACTTTACCAAAAACACCTCCTTCAGTAACCAAGGGTGAAAATGTTTCCATAAAAGATATTTTGGGATTAGATGCACTAAAATTATTAAATGATAGAAACTTTTTAGTGTTTTTTATCTCTTCGGTTTTAATTTGTATTCCATTGGCATTTTATTATCAAAACATCAGTCCTTTTTTAACGGAATACCAGGTTGAAAATTCTACGGCATGGGCTTCTTTAGGTCAAATATCAGAAGTAGCCTTTATGTTGCTATTACCTTTTTTCTTCAAAAGGTTTGGTTTTAAACAAACAATTCTTTTTGGAATGTTAGCTTGGGTAATCAGATATCTTCTTTTTTCTTTTGCTGATAATGGCGATTTATTTTTTATGATTATTACTGGAATAGCTTTACATGGGATTTGTTATGATTTCTTTTTTGTGTCTGGTCAAATTTATACAGACTCCAAAGCTGGAGATAAAGTTAAAAGTGCTGCACAGGGTTTAATAACATTAGCAACTTATGGTGTTGGAATGTTGGTTGGTTTCTGGGTTGCAGGAAAAATTGTAGACAAGAATTTACTAGCAGGAGGCTCTCACAATTGGCAAGACATATGGATGTTTCCAGCAGTATTTGCTGTTGGAGTAATGATAATTTTTGCACTATTGTTTAAGAATGAAAAAGTAGAATATAAATCATAAAAAGTAATGAGTAGTTCTAAATTAAGATTAGGTATTCTTGGTGGTGGTGGTAATTCATTGATTGGAGTTTTACACAGAATAGCTTCCTCAATGTTTGATAGATATCAAATTGTTGGTGGTGTTTTTAACCCTAATTGGGACGATAATATTGAATTTGCAACAAGTATAGGGTTGCCAACGAATAGAATTTATAAAGATTTTAATACCTTAATAGAAGAAGAGCTTCAATTGCCTGCAACGCAAAGAATGCAAGTGGTTTCAATACTAACCCCAAATTTCTTGCACTTTCCGATGGCAAAAAAACTTTTGGAAAATGGGTTTCATATAATTTGTGAAAAACCATTAACAACTACTTACCAAGAAGCAAAAGAACTTTATACTATTCTTCAGGAAAAGAAAACAGTTTTTGCTGTTACTTATACATATACCGGTTACCCAATGGTTCGTCAAATGCGAGAAATGATATTAGGTGGAGCTATTGGGAAGGTTCAAAAAATTGATGCCCAATATTATCAAGGTTGGATCAATCCCATAATACATGATGTGGAAAAACGAAAAACAACTTGGAGATTAAATCCTAAAAAATCAGGAATAAGTTGTTGTATTGGAGATATTGGAACTCATGCATTTGATATGTTAGAGTATGTCTCAGGAGTTAAAATTGAAAAAATATTAGCTGACTTAAACCATGTTTATGATGACAATCAAATGGATGTAGATGGTACTATTCTATTGAGATGCTCAAAAAATGTTAAAGGAGTTATTTGTGCAAGTCAGATTGCTACAGGTGAGGAGAATAGTTTCGTAGTAAAGGTATACGGCGATAAGGCAGGGCTTAAATGGGAGCAAGAAAATCCGAATTACTTATATTTAATGGAAGAAGGTAAGCCGTTACAAGTATTAAAACCTGGACATGAATATAATAGTAAACTATCTTTAGATGGAACAAAATTACCTCCTGGACATCCAGAAGGAATTTTTGACGCTATGGGTAATATCTATAAAGGTGTTGCAAGAGCAATTTGTAATGAGCCCTTCAATGAAGGTGAGTTTCCTACTATTACCGATGGTGTGAGAGGGATGAGTTTTATAGAAACAGCCATTTTATCTCATAAAAAAGGAAATGTTTGGGAGGCTGTAGAACAGGACTATAAATTATAATTTTTAATTAGTTAAAAAAATGAAAACAATCAAAGGGCCTGCTGTTTTTCTAGCTCAATTTATGGATGATAAAGCACCTTTTAATTCTCTTGAAGGTTTGTGCAAATGGGCAAGTAGTCTTGGCTATATAGGAATTCAAATACCTACATTAGATAAAAGTATTATTGATTTAGACATTGCTGCTGAGAGTCAAACCTATTGTGATGAGTTTAAAGGAAAAATAAATTCCTTTGGATTAGAAATCACAGAATTATCAACTCATATTCAAGGGCAACTAGTTGCAGTTCATACATCACATGATATAATGTTTGATGTTTTTGCTCCAAAAGCATTACAAGGAAAACCAAAACAAAGAACTTTATGGGCTATAGATCAAATGAAAAAAGCTGCTGTTGTAAGCAAGCGTTTGGGTTTAACAGCACACGCTACTTTTTCAGGGTCTTTATTATGGCCTATGGTTCATCCTTGGCCACAGCAACCTAAAGGACTTGTGGAGACAGGATTTAAAGAATTGGCAAATAGATGGTTGCCTATTTTAAATACATTTGATGAGAATGGTGTGGATGTTTGTTATGAAGTACACCCCGTTGAAGATATTCATGATGGAGATACTTTTGAAAGATTTTTGGAAGCAACAGGGAATCACAAAAGAGTAAATATTTTATATGACCCATCACATTTTGTGTTACAGCAATTAGATTATTTAAAATATATAGATCACTATCATCAATTTATTAAAGCTTTTCATGTAAAAGACGCCGAATTTAATTCTAGTGGTAAAAAAGGAACTTTTGGAGGATATAATGACTGGAAAGACAGAGCAGGAAGATATCGTTCTCCTGGAGATGGTCAAGTAGATTTTAAACAAGTTTTTTCAAAATTAACAGAATACGGTTGTGATGTTTGGGCAGTTTTAGAATGGGAGTGTGTTATAAAAAGTCCTCAACAAGGTGCTAGAGAGGGAGTTGATTTTATAAAAAATCATATTATTGAAACAACTTCAAAAAGATTTGATGATTTCGCAGGTAATGTAAAAGACAATGATCACAATCAATTAAAAAAGATATTAGGAATTTAAATCAATAATTATGGTAAGAGTAACTTTATTTCTGTGTTTTTGCTTTATGGTAGCATGTAATACAGCAGAGAAAAAACAAAATGAAACCAAAACAAATCAGCAAGTTGTTTCATCAGATGAATTAAAAAGCAATAATAATTGGATAATTTTGTTTGATGGGAGTTCATTAGAAAATTGGAGAGGATATTTGTCTGAAGACATCTATCCAGAATGGACAATTCAAGATGATGCTATGGTATTTACTCCAGGTAAGGTTGGCGGTAAAAATATCATCACTAAAGAAAAATACACGAATTTTATTTTGTCATTGGAATGGAAAATATCGGAGGCAGGTAATAGTGGTATTTTTTGGGGGGTATATGAGGATGAAAAATTTTCAGAAGCTTATATGACTGGTCCAGAAATTCAAGTTTTAGACAATGAAAAACACCCAGATTCATTTGTAGGTAATGGTATCCACAAAGCAGGGTCTTTATATGACTTAATTGGATATCCAGCAGAAGATATATATCCAGCAGGAGAATGGAATCAGTGTGTTTTAGAGGTAAATCAAACAGCTAATATTGCTCATGTAACCATGAATGAAAAAACTACAATATCTTTCCCGCTTCATGGAGTTGAATGGAAAAAAATGGTAGATAATTCTAAATTTAAAGATTGGGAAGGTTTTGGTAAGTATAGTACTGGACATATAGGTTTACAAGACCATAGTGATCAAGTTTCCTATAGAAACATTAAGATTAAGAAGCTTTAAATTAGAATTTTTTTAAAAATTAAAAAAAAATATAATTTTATTGGATTATTTTTTTCAATCGAAATGATTTTCAAAAAAATAAATGTTTCATAAAAATCTGACTTTTAGTGTATTAAACAGTTTTTTACGGAAAGATTAAAAATTAAAACAATACGAAAACGTTTTCGATTATTTTATTACATAATTCTTTTTTTAAGTTCAAAAAAATGTTAATTTGCTAATCTTATTAATACTTTTTTAAAATTAAGTTAAAAAAGCGTTAATTTGTAAAAAAACTCTAAAAATTAAAACAAAAACAAATCATTATTAATTAAAATTAAACTTTTATGAAAAATAGTTTACTTAAGAAGCCTTTATTGATTCTTATACTACTTATAGGTAGTATTTCTTATGGACAATCAGTGAAAGGAGTTGTTACTGATGCTGATGGGGGTCTGCCAGGTGTTAGTGTTACCGTTCAAGGTACAACAACAGGAGTACAGACAGATTTTGATGGAAACTACTCAATTAAAGCTAGTCAAGGCGATGTGTTAGTTTACAGCTATCTCGGCTACAAAACAGAGCTAAGAACTGTAGGTTCTGAAACAGTAATTAATGTTACAATGACCGAAGACTCAACTCAGTTAGAAGAGATTGTAGTTATTGGTTATGGTACAACATCTGTTAAGGATGCAACAGGATCTGTTTCTTCAGTTCGAGCAGAAGACTTTAACAAAGGAGTTATTGCTTCACCAGAACAGTTAATTCAAGGTAAAACTGCAGGGGTTCAAATCTCAAGTACAAGTGGTGCACCTGGAGCTGGAGTAAATATCCGTATTAGAGGAACAAATTCTGTTCGTTCTAATAACAATCCTTTATTTGTAGTTGATGGTATTCCTTTATCAGGGCAAGAAACAACTTCAGGTGGGAATGTTATTGGTTTAGGATCTAATCCTGCTAAAAACCCACTTAGCTTTTTAAATCCAAATGATATCGAAAGCATAAGTGTCTTAAAAGATGCTTCAGCAACAGCCATATATGGAACAAGAGGAGCAAATGGTGTAGTAATTGTTACTACTAAATCTGGAAGATCAAAGAAAGGAGAGTTTAACTATCAGGCAAACATAAGTTCATCTGAGGCTAGAGAAACTTATAACCTATTAAACCGTGATCAGTTTCTTGCAGCAAGATTAGCTGTAGGTTTAACAAATGATGCTGTGAGTAATGCAGGTTCTTCTACAGATTGGCAAGATGTTATTTTTAGAAGGTCTACTTCTCACAATCAAAACTTAAGTTATTCAAAATCTCACGATAGTGGTTCTTATATTGCTACCTTAGGTTTTGGGAATCAATATGGTATTGTAGAAAATTCAAATCTAGAAAGACTTACGGCAAGATTAAATCTTACTCAACGTTTCTTAGATGATAAGTTAAAATTAACGTTTAACGGTTCTATGTCAAGAATTAATGATAATCTAGCTCCAACAGGAGGAACCGCAGGTTACAGGGGAGATATATTAGGAGCTGCTTTTTCTGCAAATCCAACTTGGCCGAATGACCCTAGTTATGATACGGGAACTTTGGTAAACCCTGCTAACTTATTAGCGTATACTAGAGGAACAACAAACACAAATAGATATTTAGCTAATGTTTCTCTTGAGTATGATTTAACTTCTAATTTAAAAGCAAAAGTATCTCTTGGTGTAGATAAATCAGATTCTGATAATATTTCAGTTAGTTCCGGAGAAGTTGTAGGTTTAGCAGATGGTATTGCAGGAAATGGTAGAGGTGCTTACAACAGGTTAGAAATACAAAATGATCTATTAGAAGCTACTCTTGCTTATAGTAAAGAGTATAAAAACTCTAAATTAGACATATTAGGAGGGTTCTCTTATCAAAACTTTAAAAATAAAGGTTTATTCTCTGGAGGTTGGGGTTTTTCAACTACAGATTTAGATCTTATGGGTTCTACATTACAGGGTATCGTTACAGGTTTAGCTGATGAACTTCCTGGAAATTATCAACAATTTGGATACGCAACAAACCTTGATGGAGTTTTTGTTAGAGGATTTGAAGGAAATGATTTTACAATCGATACGGGCTTAACTCCTGAGACATCAATCTACGGTGTAAGAGCTTTAGCAGTAGATTCTAACGACTATAATATTGAATTACAATCTTTCTTTGGAAGAGTAAATTATTCAATAGCAGATAAGTACTTATTTACAGCTACGTTAAGAGCTGATGGTTCTTCTGCATTTCCAGAAGCAAATAGATATGGGTATTTCCCTTCAGGA
Source organism: uncultured Flavobacteriaceae bacterium (assembly GCA_938084555.1). Lineage (GTDB taxonomy): Bacteria > Bacteroidota > Bacteroidia > Flavobacteriales > Flavobacteriaceae > Polaribacter. The sequence continues at coordinate 106,506 of CALKFR010000008.1, forward strand.
GCTTTTGCATGGAAGCTTAACGAGGAAGATTTCATGAGTGACAGTAATATGTCTACACTTAAATTACGTTTAAGTGCTGGTTTAACAGGTAATCAAGAAGGTGTTGGATATGGTAATTACATTAACAGATCTCGCTGGAATGGATTAAATCCTGGGAATGATGGTTTTATAGACATTAACAATGGTAATTCATTAGTTTCTTTTGGAGGTCCAGAACTTAAATGGGAATCAACATTACAATATGCAACAGGGTTAGATTTTGGTTTTAATAATGACAGACTATCAGGAAGTATAGATGTATATAGAAAGGAAACAATAGATTTAATATTTAATGTACCACAAGCTCAACCGGCTGTTACTTTTCTTAAATTTGAAAATCTACCAGATTCTAAAATTGTGAACCAAGGGGTTGAATTTTCTTTGGGCTATGATTTAGTAGAATCAGATGATTTTAACTGGTCTGCAAGCTTTAACGTTGCTTACAATGACAACATGGTTGAATCTTTATTGGGTCAATATGACTTTGCTGATGTAAACGGACCAGGTTTAACGGGTGCTTTTGCAATGAGGTTACAAGAAGGACAGCCAATGTTCTCATACTATCTATTAGAGTTTGAAGGATACGATGCAGCTGGTCAGCCAATTTTAAGTGATGAAAAAAGTTTTGTAGGGAAAAGTGCTTTACCTAATTTAACGGGTGGTTTATCTACAAATTTAAACTATAAGCAATTTTCATTATCTGCTTACTTCAATGGGCAGTTTGGTCACTACATCTACAATAACACAGCAAATGCATTCTTCACAGCAGGAGCATTTGGAACTACAAGAAATGTTCTTCCAGAAACTTTAACAAGTGGAGAAGATATTGGAGCTTCTGCACCAGCCTCTACTAGGTTTTTAGAAAAGGGAGATTTTGTAAGACTACAAAATTTAACTTTAGCATATGATATGCCACTATCTGGAGAAGGAGTATTCAAATCTATGGTATTCTCTCTTACAGGTCAAAACTTATGGTTATCCTCTGATTATTCAGGATTAGATCCAGAAGTAAATTCTGCTACAGGAGGAGCTTTACCTTCTATAGGAATGGATTATGGAGCTTATCCAAATCCAACAACCATTACTTTTGGAATTAACGCAAAATTTTAAAAAACACAAATGATGAAAAAACAATTTAATTTAAAAATAGTTTTACTATCACTTATTTCCATAACAGCACTTTATTCTTGTTCAGACTTAGAACTAGAAGCTACGGATTCAGTGATACAAAATATCGAATTTACTGGATTAGCCGATCCTCAGGCTTCTTTAGACGGTTTATACGGTGGAACATGGGGTATGTTAGGAGATCAAGCAAATTTCTTTGCCTTGAATGAAGTAACTACAGACGAACAAGTAATTCCTACAAGAGGAAGTGACTGGGGAGATAATGGGTTGTGGCGTTCGCTTCACAATCATACATGGCAAGTAGATCATGGGTTTTTATTAACTACATGGAATCAATTAAATGAAAAAGTATTACAAGCAAGCTTTATCATTGATCCATTGAGTAACTCAACTCCACAACAAATAGCTGAAGCTAAGTTTTTAAGAGCTTTCAATATGTTTTTTGTGTTAGACATGTGGGGTCAAAACCCTTTTAGAGAGGCTACAGATCTTCCGTCTTCAACACCTAGAGTACTTTCTTCGTCAGAAGCTTATGAATTTATATTAAATGATTTAAATGAAGCTCTTGCAGATTTACCAGAAATTGCTCCAAGTACAGCAACAAAAGGAGCCTCTAAAGCAGCAGCAAACTTTTTAAAAGCGAAATTAATTTTAAATAGTGAGCGTTACACAGGTTCAACTCCAAACTACCAAGAGGTAATTAATGCAGTAAACGCTGTTGAAGCTAGTGGTTTTGCTTTACAATCTGGATATTTCGATATCTTTTTACCAAGTGTAGATTCAGAAACTGTATTGTACGGAAACATTGGAATTGGGAATAGAATTTGGAATGGAATGCACTATAACATCATAACTCCAGACAACGGAGGAGGTGGATGGAATGGTTTTTCTACTCTAGCTGAGTTCTATGATCTATTTGAAGGAGATCCTAATGAAAACTATATTGGTTCAGGTCAAGAAGAAAGAAGAGGTTGGGTTCCTGATGCATCAAATGCAAACAATACAGACAATTATGGTATGGGATACGGATTTTTAATTGGTCAGCAATATTCTGCTTCAGGACAACCTTTAAATGATAGAGCAGGTAATCCTTTAATTTTTACAAGAGATTTTAGTCTTACAAATAGTAATGAAACACAAGCCATTAGAGTGATAAAATATCACCCTTTTGATGGAACTGGTGCTGCTTCTTTTAGAAGTCATGAAATCATTTTTAGATATGCAGATGCTCACTTAATGAGAGCTGAAGCGATGCTAAGAAGTGGAGACGCTGGAGGTGCTTTAGCTGAAGTTAATGAATTAAGAGTCTTAAGAGAAGCAACTCCATTAGGATCTGTAAGTCTAGACGATATGATAGATGAAAGAGGTAGAGAATTGTATGTTGAATTTTTTAGACGTAACGATTTATTAAGATTTGGTCAGTTTACAAAAAACTGGGAGTTTAAAGATCCAGCAGCTGTTGGAGATACGAATAAAAACTTATTCCCAATTCCATTAACAGCATTGTTATCTAATCCTAATTTAGTTCAGAATCCAGGATACTAGATTTAATCTTTTATTGATATTAAAATTAAAGAGGGTATTTTTACCCTCTTTAATTATTTATAAAACTTAATTATTTAAAATATAGTAACCTCTTACACCATGAAAGAGTTTATAGTATGTAGTCTGTTTTTTTTGCTTTTGTCATGTAATAATTCTGATGCTTTGTTTGTTACGTTACCTAGCAATAGAACTCAAATTAAGTTTCAAAATAACCTTACAAGCACCACAGACTTAAACATCTTAAATTATTTATATTATTATAATGGGGCTGGAGTAGCTGCCGCAGATTATAATAATGATGGTCTAGTAGATCTTTATTTCACGGGAAACCAAACAGAGGATAAATTGTATTTAAATACTGGAGGGCTTCGTTTTGAAGATGTTACAACTAAGGCACAAATTAATAATGCGCTGCCTTGGACAACTGGTGTTACCACAGTAGATATAAATAACGATGGTTTTTTAGATATCTATATTTGTAAGGTTGGGAAACACAATTCTATCATTGGTAAAAATTTATTATACCTTAATCAAGGAACAGATAAAAATGGGATTCCTGTTTTTAAAGAATCAGCATCACAATTTGGCTTAGATATTATTTCTTTAGCAACACAAGCTACTTTTTTTGATTATGACCAAGATGGAGATTTAGATCTCTTTTTAATGAATCATTCTTTGTATCCTAATAGTAATTATGGTAAAGGAGAAATTAGGCGTCAAGAAGATACGATGTCTGGAGACCAACTATATGAAAATAAACAAGGAATTTATGTAGATGTTTCCTCTCAATCTGGCATATTTCAAGGAAAAATTGGGTATGGGTTAGGAGTGTCTATTGGAGATGTTAACAATGACGGCTACCCTGATATTTATGTTGGTAATGATTTTTTTGAAAATGACTATCTCTACATCAATCAAAGAGACAAAACTTTTTCGGAAGTCATTTCAAACGATAAAACTACCCTAGGACATACATCTCACTATTCCATGGGAAATGCTATAGTAGATTTAAATAACGATTCTCAATTAGATATTGTTTCTTTAGATATGCTCCCTGAAAATTTAACAACCTATAAAACATCTGGGTTAGAATTTCCTTACCAAACCTATCAATATTATTTAAAAAATGGATATGCTCCTCAGTTCATGCAAAACACATTACATTATAATAACGGTAATGGAACATTTAGTGAAACAGCCTATTTAAGTGGAATAGCTGCTACAGAATGGTCTTGGAGTCCAATTGCAGGAGATTATGATAATGATGGCTTTAAAGACCTTTATATAACCAATGGAATTTTAGGAGCTACCAACGATATGGACTATATAAACTTCATTTCGAATGAAGCTATTCAAAAACAGCTAGCGACTGAAAAATCGGAAAGAAATTTAGAATTATCAAAGCAAATTCCTCAAAAAAAAGTTAAAAACTATTTTTATAAAAACAACCAAGATAAGACCTTTACTAATGTAACTTCAACATGGGCTTCACATGGAAATTCCTACAGTAATGGAGGAGTTTCAGCAGACCTAGATAATGATGGAGATTTAGATTTAGTAGTAAATAACATCAATGAAGAACCCTATATATTAGAAAATAAATCAAATCAAATTTCTCAAAATAATTATTTAAAAATCAAATTTAAAGGAGATTTAAATAATATTTTTGGAATAGGTACAAGAGTAAAAGCTTATTATAAAGATCAAGTAATTACTGAAGAAAATTATACAACTAAAGGGTATTTATCTTCTGTTGAACCCAAAATACACCTAGGGCTGGGAAACACTCAAAGAATAGATTCACTACAAATTATTTGGAGTACTAATGCATACGAAACATTAAAAAATATTCAAACCAATCAAGAAATAGAAGTTTCTTTTAAGAATGCTTCGAAAAACTATACTTACGATGTTTCAAAAATACAATCCTCTTTTATTGTAAATAAAGATGCTGTTATAGACTTTAAACACAAAGACTCCCAATCTTTAGAATTTAATAGAGATCAAATTATTCCATACGCTAGTACAAATCTAGGGCCACATATAGCTGTATGCGATGTCAATAATGATGAGTTAGATGATTTATTTATTACTGGAGGGAAATCTCAATCAAGTGAGTTATTTATTCAGAATAAAGAAGGAAAATTTACCTCAGAACAAACAGATCTTTTTAAAGATGTTGCAATTCATGAAGACGTGTATTCTGTTATGTTTGACGCTAATGGTGATAAATTTAAAGATTTATTAATTGTCAGTGGTGGAAATGAATTTAAAAAAGGAGCTCCCCTTCAACCAAAATTATACATTAATAATCAGGGTAAATTTAAAAGAGATACTCTACAGTTTAAAAACATACAGACCAATGCCTCTAAAGTATCGGTATTAGATATTGATAATGACGGAGATCTCGATATTTCTATACTTTCAAATCTTATTCCATGGCAATTTGGAAAAACACCCTCCCAATATATTTTTGAGAATGATGGTTTAGGTAATTTTTCTGACGTGTCCCTTAAGTATGGTCTTGATTTTCAGAATTGTGGAAATGTAACAGATATTGTCTGGGCAGACTTAAATGATGATAGAAACCTAGATGCTATTGTAGTTGGATATTGGATGCCTGTAAAAATATTTCTTAACGATGGTGAGAAGTTAATACTTCAAAAAAATACCAATTTAGAAAAAACAAACGGATGGTGGAATTCCATTAAAGTAAATGATTTTGATCATGATGGTGATTTAGATTTTATTGCAGGTAATTGGGGTTTAAATACAAGATTACAAGCAAGTAAAGATGAACCTATAACATTATATAGTAATGATTTTGATGATAATGGCACCATTGATCCAGTAATTACTTATTATTATCAAAAACAAGAAACACCTTTTGCCTCTAAAGATGAATTGGTGAAACAAATCCCATTTTTGAACAAAAAATTCTTATCCTATAGAGATTTTGCAGAGGCATCATTTAGAGAGCTTCTCCCAGAAGATAAAATTAATGGAGCCTATAAAAAACATGTTTTTGAATTGGGAAGTATTTATTTTGAAAACAAAGGAAATAATTCATTTCAAAGACATCAATTACCTTTTATGGCACAAATATCCTCTCTGAACGATATTGCATTAGACGATTTTAATAATGATGGGTTTACAGATGTTCTTTTGGTTGGAAATAATTACAATATTAACACACAATTGGGTAAATTAGATGCCTCGCATGGCTTAATTTTGTTAAACAATAAAAAAGGTTTTTTTGATGAATGTTTAGACCAAGATTTTAATATCCCAGGGGAAGCTAAACATATAGAAACAATAAATATTAAAGGGGAATTATTTTATGTTATATCAATAAATAATGACGCTCCTATTTTTTTAAAGGTGAATAAATAATGATACAATTTTTAGTAAGAAAAATTATTGTAGTTCTACTTTTGGCGATAATTTGTTCTTGTAGTACAGATAAGAAAAATTTAGGATCAAATAGTGATACTCAAACTTTATTTTCATTGTTAGATGCTAAAGATACAGGAGTAGACTTCCTCAATAAAGTTAAAAACCAAAAGAATTTTAATATTTTTAAATACCGAAACTTCTACAATGGAGGGGGAGTAGCTATTGGTGATATTAATAATGATGGCTTAGCGGATATTTACCTAACAGGAAATATGGTAGCCAATAAATTATACCTAAACAAAGGAAATTTTGAATTTGAGGATATCTCCAAAAGTGCTGGAATTGAAGGTAATAAACCCTGGTCTACTGGAGTTGTTATGGTAGATCTTAATCAAGATGGGTTATTAGATATTTATGTAAGTAATGCGGGGAACTTAAAAGGGAATAATCATGACAATGACTTGTACATTAATAATGGAGATTTAACATTTACAGAAAAAGCCGCTGAATTTAATCTAGCTAAAACCGGTTTTTCAACACATGCTTCTTTTTTTGATTATGATAAAGATGGAGATTTAGATGCTTATATCTTAAATAATAGTAATATACCAGTAAGCAGCCTTGGATATGCAGAACAGCGAGATAAAAGAGCTCAAGACTGGGAAAATGTTCCAGCAATATTTAGAGGTGTTGGAGATATGTTATTGCGAAATGATAATGGTAAATTTGTAGATGTTAGTGAGCAGGCTGAAATTTACGGCAGCCTAATAGGGTTTGGTCTAGGAGTAATGGTTACCGACATGAATGGAGATTTATATCCAGACATTTATGTTTCTAATGACTTTTACGAAAGAGATTATCTTTACATCAACAATCAAGACGGCACCTTTAAAGAAGATATTACCAACTGGACCTCTCACTTAAGTCTATCGGCTATGGGTGTAGATATAGCAGATATAAATAACGACGGGAATTCAGATATTTTTATTACAGATATGCTGCCTGAGGCAGATCAGCGTGTAAAGTCTGTCATGGAATTTGAGGGATACAATGTTTTTAAATTAAAACAAAGTAAAGACTTCTCTCAGCAATACATTCAAAACACCTTGCAATTAAATAATGGTAACAATACTTTTTCAGAGGTAGCTTATCACAGTGGTGTGGCAAAAACAGATTGGAGTTGGGCAGGGCTACTCTTTGATATGGATAATGATGGGAATAGAGATATTTTTATTACAAATGGAATCAATCATGATTTAACTGATTTAGATTTTGTTAACTTTTTTGCAAATGAAATTATTCAAAAAATGGCGCTAACAGGAAGAAAGCAAGCCATTGATTCTATTATCAATAAAATGCCGGTAAAACCGCAGCCAAATTACGCGTATAAAAATAATGGAGATATTACTTTTGACAATGCAAATAAAGAATGGGGTTTTGAAACTCCTAGTTTATCAAATGGAGTTGCTTATGGTGATTTAGATAATGATGGTGATTTAGATTTGGTAATTAATAATGTTAATATGTTGCCTTTTATCTATAGGAATAATTCAGATTCATTAACGAACAATAGTTACTTGAAAATAAAATTGGAAGGTAAACAAGTGAATAAATTTGGTATTGGAAGTACTGTAAAAATTTACCACAATACTGATATATATGTACAAGAACAAATGCCGTCAAGAGGCTTTCAATCCTCTATGGATTATGTGATGACAATTGGTCTTGGAAATATAAAAACTATAGATTCATTACGGGTAATTTGGCCAGATAACACTAGCCAAAAATGGACTAATGTTGCCGTAGATACAACACTTACATTAAATCAAAATGAGGCTACAGAAGTTCAAAAACCTTTCAAATCTAAAAAAGAAAAAACACTAGTTACAGAAGTTTTAAATAACAAATTCTTGAAACATCAGGAAAACAGTTATTCTGATTTTGATTATGAGGGACTAATCAATAAAATGCTTTCTCAAGAGGGGCCTGCATTGGCTGTTGGAGACATAAATAATGACGGGAATGAAGACTTTTACATTGGAGGTGCTAAAAATCAATCGGGAGTACTATATTTAAATTTAGGAGATGGAAAAGTAGCATTATCCGTTCAAAAATCTTTTGAAAAAGATGCTTCATTCGAAGATACTACTGCTTCATTTTTTGATGCTAATGGCGATGGAAGTTTGGATTTGATGATAGGATCTGGTGGGAACGAAATAGGACAACAAAATAATTATGGAGTAAGATTATACCTTAATAACGGAAAGGGAGCTTTTGAACCAGCAAAGCATAAACTTCCCCCTTTAAGAAGAAATATTGCAGTAATTGCACCTTATGATTTTGATAATGATGGAGATATTGATGTTTTTGTAGGCTCAAGAAGTATGGTAGCAACTTATGGTATAAACCCAACGCATCAATTTCTTGAAAATAATGGTGATGGAACTTTTACAGATACTACAGATAAAGTAGTCTATGATGTAAAAAATGCCGGAATGATTACCGATGCAATATGGAAAGATATAGATAAGGATGGTAAAAAAGATTTGATTACGGTTTCTGAATGGGATACCCCAAAAATCTTTATAAACAACGGAAGAAGACTCATTAAACAAAAATCAACATTAGATGACCTTCATGGAATGTGGAATGTCGTTGAAGCTGCAGACCTTGATAACGATGGGGATTTAGATTTCATACTTGGTAATCAAGGTAGTAATATTATGCACAAAACTTCCTCAGAAAATCCTGTAAAAATGTGGGTCAATGATTTTGACAATAACGGAACAATTGAGCAAATCACAACAAATCATATGAACGGTAAGGATTATCCCATTCATATGAAAAAAGAATTAACAGCCCAACTCGTATCTTTAAAAAAGCAAAATTTGAAAGCTTCAGAATATGCAAAAAAACCTATTGATGAACTTTTTCCAGCGTCAATCATTGGTAACTCAATTATGAAGCAAAGCAAGATATCAGAAACTATTATTGCTGTAAACCAAGGTGGATGGAAATTTGATGTGCAGAAATTACCTAGTCGTGTTCAGCTTTCTTGTGTTTGTGGTATTGTATGTTCTGACATTAATAATGATGGTAATTTAGATATTATTATGGCTGGAAATAATTTTGAATTTAAACCACAATATTCTAGGCTAGATGCAAATCAGGGATCAGTTTTGTTAGGTGATGGAAAATTGGGCTTTACATGGCAAGAGTATAATACCTCTGGTTTTACAATTAAAAATGAAACAAAACATTTGAAGAAAATTGTAGATAATAAAGGGAACACATATCTCGTTGCAGCCATAAACAACGAGAGTCCTAAACTATTTTTAATCAATGAGAAATAAGTTAATTATACTGTGTTTTTCTTTGTTACTATTGGCATGTAATAAAGAGGACCTTTTGTTTAAAAACCCAACTTCTCAAGAAACAGGAGTAGTCTTTAAGAATTCCCTTTCACCAACAAATAGCTTAAACATTCTTGATTATTTATATTATTATAATGGAGGAGGTGTAGCTTTGGGTGATATAAATAACGATGGCCTTGTAGATATTTTTCTTTCGGCAAATCAAGAAAAAAACAAACTATTTATCAATAAAGGAAATTTGAAATTTGAAGACATTACAGCTAAGTCAAATGTTTCTGGAAATAGCTCATGGAATACCGGAGCTGTTATGGGAGATGTTAATGGAGACGGCTTATTAGACATTTATGTCTGTGCTGTAGTTGGTGTGCATGGGTTTTATGGCTATAATGAATTGTTTATCAATAATGGAGATGAAACTTTTACTGAAAGTGCAGAAAAATATAAACTAGATTTTGATTCTTACAGTTCTTCTGCAGCATTTTTAGATTTTGATTTAGATGGAGATTTAGATATCTATCTCTTAAACCATGCTATTCACACTCAAGAGTCTTTTGGGAAAGCAGATTTACGATACAAAAGAAATGAACAAACTGGAGATAGGTTGCTAAGAAATGATGGAGGAACTTTTACAGATGTGAGTGAATCTGCAGGGATTTTTGGCGGAATTAATGGATACGGATTAGGAATTTCTGTAGCTGATTTTAATCAAGATGGTTACCCAGATATTTATATAGGAAACGATTTTCATGAAGATGATTATTATTATTTAAATAATGGTGATGGAACTTTTTCTGATCAATTGAAAAATTTCTTTGGTCATACAACTCGTTTTTCAATGGGGAATGATGTTACTGATATTAATCACGACGGTTTGCCAGACATTATTTCACTTGACATGTTGCCTGAAGATGAGGTAGTTTTAAAAACTTCTGAAGGCGATGATAATATTCAGGTTCAAAAATTAAGAACCCAAAAGTATGGGTACCACTATCAGTTTACTAGAAATATGCTCTATATAAATCAGCAAAATTCTGGGTATTTAGAAACTGCACTTTTAAGCGGAATAGCTGCTACAGACTGGAGTTGGAGTAGTTTGTTTGCAGATTTTAATCAGGATGGAGAGCAAGATTTATTTATATCTAATGGAATTTCTAAAAGACCAAATGATTTAGATTTTATTAAGTTTGTTTCAAATGAACAAATTCAGAAAAAAATAGACAACACAAAATTAGTAGACCAAAAAGCATTGCAAATGATGCCTTCAGGTGAAGCTCATAATTATATCTTTAAAGGGGTTAAAAACTTAGTGTTTGAGGATAAATCTGGTGAGTGGATATCAAATAAAAAAGGAGTTTCTGGTGCAACAGCTCTTGGAGATCTTGATAATGATGGAGATCTCGACTTAGTGGTTAGTAACATCAATGAAAATGTATTATTGTATATCAATCAAACAGATGAAAAAGCGAATTACCTTAAATTAAAGTTTGATTATCCTTCACCCAACACGTTTGGTATTGGAACTAAAGTTTATTCCTATACTAAAGGAGAATTACAATTTAAAGAATTGTATACCGTAAGAGGTTTTCAATCTTCCTCTGAACCCATAGTTCATTTTGGTTATGGACCAATTCAACAAGTAGACTCAATAACTATTGTCTGGCCTAACAAAACGTATCAAACCATAAGGAATATAGCTGTAAATCAACAAATGATTATTAGTCCAGAAAATACAAAACCTTTTAAACATAGTTCTTTATACAAGAAAGAATCCCCTCTTTTTAAAAAGGCATCTAATGCATTAGGGGTTAATTTCACCCATATTGAAGATAATTATACAGATTTTAATCGTCAAAAATTAATTCCTTATCAAACCTCAGATAGAGGTCCAGCTGTTGCCATAGGTGACCTAAATAATGACGGAAAAGAAGATGTTTATTTTGGAGGCTCTAAGTTTAATTCAGCTAAATTTTTTATTCAAAAAGACAACTTTTTTGAAGAAGAAAAAATAGAAATTATCTCTAACGATTCTATTAATGAAGATGTCACAGCCCTAATTATAGATTTAAATAACGATAAAAAAAATGATTTAATCGTTGGAACAGGGGGTTCAGATTTTTATAATAAGATGACACCTTTATTAGATGTATATTACACTCAAGGTGATGATAATTTCGAAAAGCAAGAACTTCCACCATATTTTGAAAATGCAGCAGTTATAAAATCAGCTGATTATGACAATGATTGAGATCTAGATATTTTTGTAGGGAATAATATGGTATCTAATGATTTTGGAGCAATTCCAAATACCTATATTTTAAATAACAATAACGGGAAGTTCTCAATCTTACAAAATCAACCATTTCAAAATGCAGGGATGATTACTGATGCCATTTGGGAAGATTATAATTCAGATGGTTTTGTAGATTTAATATTAGTAGGAGAATGGATGAATCCTAAATTTTTTAAAAATGCAAATGGAAATTTTATTGAAGAAAATATAATCAACTCGAAACTAACCGGATTATGGCAACAAATTACTCCTTTTGATGTAGATAAAGATGGAGATATAGATTATCTTCTCGGAAATTGGGGTAAAAACTCAAAATTTAGTGCATCAAAAGAACATCCGTTACGAATGTATTATGCCGATTTTGATGGAAATGGTAGAACAGAAACAATTGTGTGCAATTATAAAAATGGAGCCTATTATCCATTGTTAGGCTTAGATGAATTAGGAAGTCAAATAGTTAGCTTACGAAAGAAATTTACCAATTATAAAAGTTTTGCAGGAACATCTATTGATGTTATTTTTGATAAATCAGTGCTAAAAAAGGCACGAATATTCGAAGTGAATACCCTTGCTTCTGGATATTTAAAAAATGAAAACAATACATTTACATTCGTTCCATTTAAAAATGAGTTACAAGTATCACCAATTTCAGCCTTTTTAGAATTTGATTTTGATGCTGATGGTGAAAATGAAATTTTAGTAGCTGGAAATTATTTTGGCGTTAGTCCATATCATGGAAGATTTGATTCTTTCCCTGGAGCATTAATTTTTAACGAAAATAAAATTATTTTAGGAAATAAAATAGGACTCGATTTTAACCAAAAAGCAGTTAAGAAATTAAATATAATTAAAGTTCAAAATAAATCATATCTATTGGCCACTATTAATAATGACAGTGCCCAAGTTTATCAATTAATTAAGTGAAAGTTATGAGACAATTCAAATTATACGTATTGGTAACAACAGTTTTTGTAGCGCTATTTTCTTGTAATAAGAGTAAAGAACCAATTGAAGTTACTACTGATAATTTTCACTCAGTCATTGATAAAGTGGTAGAGATCATGATTCATGATATATTTTCACCACCAGTAGCAAGTAGAGTTTTTGCTTATCCAAATATAGCAGCTTATGAGATATTAGCTCAGAATGATAGTTCTTACTTTTCTTTAAAAAATCAGATTAAACATTTAGGAGCCATTCCTAAACCAAATTTGTCAAAGACTATAAATTATCCTCTTGCTGCTTTAATTGCACATATACATTTAAGCAAACAATTGATTTTTTCTGAGGATAAAATAGAAAGACATAGAGATAGCTTATACAATGTTTGGGAAGCCACGAATCCAAGAGAATTTAAGGATTCAAAAGCTTACGGATTGAAAGTTGCAGCATATATTTCAGATTGGATGAATAAAGATAATTATGCACAAACACGCACCATGCCAAAATTTAGTGTAGATTCTGAAGATGAAGGCAGATGGCAACCTACACCTCCCTCATACATGGATGGTTTAGAACCTCACTGGAACAAAATACGCTCCTTTGTTTTAGACTCAGCAGACCAATTTAAACCAATACCTCCACCAAAATTTTCAATGAGTAAAAATTCTGATTTTTACAAAGAGCTTGTCGAGGTATATGAGATTAGTAAAGAAATCACAAAAAAAGGAGACACCTCAGAAGAGATTGCTATTGCTCAATTTTGGGATTGTAACCCTTACGTTTCTGTTACTCGTGGTCATTTGATGTTTGCAGTAAAAAAAATAACTCCAGGAGCGCATTGGATTGGTATTACAAAAATTGCTGCTAAAAAAGAAAAAGCAGATTTTAAAAGAACTGTTTTTGCATACACAAAAACATCCATTGCCATAGCAGATGCCTTCATCAGTTGTTGGGATGAAAAATATAGAAGTAATTTAGTAAGACCAGAAACATTAATAAACACCTATTTTGATGACGAATGGAAGCCTATTTTACAAACCCCACCCTTTCCAGAATATACAAGCGGTCATTCTGTTGTTTCTGGAGCTGCTTCAATAGTACTAACGTCTATTTTTGGAGATAATTTTAGTTTTGTAGACGATACTGAAGTTCCTTACGGTTTGCCAATTCGATCTTTCTCTTCCTTTAAAGTAGCTGCAGACGAAGCTGCCATTAGTAGAATGTATGGAGGGATTCATTATAAATCAGCAGTAGAGGTTGGTGTAGGACAAGGAAGAAAGATTGGAGAATTGGTTACTAAAAAATTAACGATGTCAAAGAACTAATTAACATTATTAACCTTTATTTAAGTAAATATTCATAGTTGAAAAAATGAAAAAAATAACTACAATCATAGGATTGCTATTAGCGGTTTTTTTACTCTGGTATCTCATTATAAAACCCTACGATTATTTAGTAACATTTAAGGTAAAAACAAGCGCAGGAACCATAAACCAAACCCTTAAACTTTGGAATAAAAGTCTAGAAAACTCAACGCCTATTCAACAAGAAAATCTTAGAAACCTAACACAGCAGATTACAGTAAAAGACTCTACTCACCATTACAAATGGTCTATAAGTTCGGTAAATGATTCTATTTCTAAAGTAAACGTTTATGTTACAGATAAAGAACACAGTTTTGCAAATAGAATTTCTATACCGTTTAGTACCACAGATTTTGAAAAAAGAATAGAATATACAGTAACAGATCTTATTGCTAAACTAAAAGAACATTTGAAAAAAATTAAAGTAGCAGTGGTTGGAAAAGATACCACAAAATCAACCTATACAGCCTATGTTTCAATGAAAGGGTTACAAATTGAAAAAGCTAGAGGAATGATGAACAATTATTCATTATTAACAAGTGTGCTTTCTGCAGAAAATATAAAGATGAATGGAACTCCTTTTGTTGAGATAACCCATTGGAATATACAAAATGATAGCATTCACTATAATTTTTGTTTTCCAGTGATAAAAAGCGATTCTCTACCCAAAGACCCTCGTATTCAGTATAAACAGTATAATGGAGTGAAAGCTTTAAAAGCCACATACAATGGCAACTATATTACCTCTGATAGGGCTTGGTATGCGTTGTTAGACTATGCTATGAATAATGATATTAAGGTTGATAATAAGCCCTTAGAAGTTTTTTATAGCAATCCAAATTTTGGTGGAGATGAGTTGCTATGGGAAGCTCAAATATATATGCCTATTAAAGAATAGTCTTTTATGCCTATGTTTTGGAATACTTTTTGTTGTAATATTGATTAAACAGAATATTTTGAAAAAAGCCATAACCATTTTTATTGGAATCTTACTATTACAATCTTGTAATAACTCAGAAAAATCATTCTATGAGGGAAGTTGGATTGATAAAAAAAATGAGATGATTCAAGTTTCTATCTTGTTTGAAAACGAATCATATTGGTTAAAAGATTTTAATGGTACATATCTAATTCAAGAAGATGAAGGAAATTATTATGTAAGTATAGATGCAAAAAGATTTCCTATTGCAATTCGTAAAGAAAGTCTCTATTTTTTAAAAAATGAATTTATTCCTGAATCAAAGAGCTTAAAAAAACAATTTGTAGGTCTTTGGAAAAATCAAACAGGAAATCTTTGGTTTCATATTAAAAATAGTAACGGAGGAATTATCTGGGATATTAAAGAAGGATCCAAAACATACGTAAGTTATTACCCTAAGATTACTAAATCAGGATTTACTTTTACGTACCACAATGAAGACATTCTATTTGTACTAGAAAACAATACCATAACAGACTCTAAAGGGCGTAAATACACTAGAATTTAACTCCAAAAAATAACATTTTTATTTTTTTTGTTCAATTTATTTCACTGAATAATTATAGACTTTGTATTCATTAGAAATTAATACTTTAGTTGAACTTTTGCAGTATTATTAAATATTATAATATACAAACATACAATGACTAAAAACTTACTTCAAGAAAGAAATTGGTGGAAAGAGGGGATTGTATATCAAATCTATCCAAGAAGTTTTAAAGACACCAGCGGGAATGGTGTTGGTGATTTAAGAGGAATCATTCAAAAATTAGACTACATAAAAAGTTTGGGTGTAACCATGGTTTGGCTTAACCCAATCTATGAATCTCCAAATGATGATAATGGTTATGATATTAGTGATTATAGAGCCATTATGAAAGAATTTGGAACTATGGAAGACTTCGATGAACTGCTTGAAGGTTTGCATCAGCGTGGTATAAAATTTATTATGGATGTAGTTGTAAATCATAGTAGTGATGAGCATGAATGGTTCAAACAATCTAGAAGCTCTAGAGATAATCCTTACAGAGATTATTATCATTGGTGGCCTGCTGAAAAAGGAAAACCAAATTATCGATGGAGTTTTTTTGATGAAAATAGTGACGCTTGGAAATATGATGAACAAACAGATTCGTATTATCTACATTACTTTTCTCAAAAACAACCCGATCTAAATTGGGAGAATCCAAAAGTGCGCCAAGAGGTTTATGATATAATGAAATTTTGGGCAGAAAAAGGAGTTGATGGTTTTCGTTTAGATGCTTTTCAATATGTGAGTAAAGACATTACATTCCCCCCATTTCCAGAAGGGTATGATGTAGATGTGCCAAGCGTAATTGAATATCATGGTATGGGACCTCACATACATACTTATCTCAAAGAAATGAATGAACAGGTTTTGAGTAAATATGATGTATTTGCGGTTTCAGAAGGAGTTGGTAGTACTTTACAGGACGCTCATGATTTAGTAGATAAGGATCGTAATGAATTACAAATGGCGTATCATTTTGAAGCCACAGATATGGTTACTACACTAGATAAATGTACTCTAGCTCAATTTAAAGAATCGTTTACAAAATGGGATAAGTCATTTGCTGAAAAAGGGTGGATTGCTATTTATTTATCTAATCATGATCAATCTAGATTTATAAATCGATATGGTAGTGATAAGCCAGCTTTTAAAGATTATTCTGCCAAATTACTTAATACTTTTATTCTTTCAATGCGAGGAACACCCTACACATATTATGGAGATGAATTAGGGATGACAAATATAGGATTTACAAAGATTGAACAATACAAAGACATTGCAGCCATTAATGGATATAAGAAAGCAGCAGCTGATGGTGAGGATTTAGACTTATATCTTAAAAAATTAAATTTACTTTCAAGAGATAACGGTAGAACACCCATGCAATGGGATGCTACAAATAATGCTGGGTTTTCAAATGCAACCCCATGGTTGCCTGTTCATAAAAATCACACAACAGTAAATGTCCTAAATCAAGAAAACGATCAAAACTCTGTATTGAATCATTTTAGAAAAATGGTAGCATTAAGAAAAGATAATTTATTGCTAGTGTATGGGAATTATGAAATAATTCAAGAAGAGCACCCAACAATATATGCTTACAGTAGAACTCTAGAGGATCAGAAAATGGTAATTTTATTGAATTTTTCAGAGTTAGAGTCTAGCATTGCGCTGTCTAGTTATGATCCTACTAATGAAGTTCTAATAAACAACTATAGTGAGCTATCGGCAGATAAAAACACCATCACTTTAAAGCCTTATCAGGCTGTAGTTTTGAAGTTATAATTTAATATTAAATAACGAATATGAGAATATCGAAACCAAGTTTATCCTTTTGGCAAATCTTTAATATGAATGTTGGATTCCTCGGAATTCAATACAGTTTTGGATTGCAGCAAACAGCCATAAATCCTATATTTTTGTTTTTAGGAGCTTCAGAAGATATGTTGCCCATATTAAATATAGCAGGACCAGTTACAGGGTTAATTGTACAGCCCATAATTGGAGCACTATCAGATAAAACATGGTCTTTAAAATGGGGTAGACGTAAACCCTATTTCTTGATAGGTGCCTTACTAGGAAGTATCTGTCTATTTGCCTTCCCACACAGTCCAGTTCTTTGGTTTGCTGTTGGTTTACTTTGGATTTTAGATGTTGGTAATAATGTTGCCATGGAACCTTACAGAGCTTTTGTAGGAGATAAATTACCTGAAAAACAATTGAGTTTAGGGTATCAAATGCAGAGTTTATTTTGTGGGTTAGGAACATTATTAGCTACAGGATCTATTCTGTTATTTCAATATTTATTTGGTGAAGAAGCAGATGTTGCAGGAACCATTCCACAATGGATTTATTATTCTTTTTATATAGGTGCTATACTGTCTTTAACCACCATTTTGTGGTCAGTTTTTAAAACAGCTGAGATTCCTCCATCAGATGAGGAATTGAAGGAAATCTATAAGATTAAACAATTATCATTACTAAATAAAATGGCCAAACCTTTCATTGAAATAAGTGAAGCAGTGAAAGAGATGCCAAAGTTTATGTGGAAAATTGGGGCTGTATATCTTTTTCAGTGGTATGCCTTATTTGTGTATTGGCAATTTTCAACACCACTTTTTATGAAAACAATGGGCTATTCTATCTCTGAAGCAGGATCTCAATCTGCTGCAATGAGTCTTACGTACAATACAACTACAATGCTAATCGCTTTGATTTTAGTCCCTTTAACATTAAAGTTTGGAAATAAAAAAATGTATGCATTTAGTTTGTTTGGAACAGCTTTAGCACTGTTCTGTATCCCATTTATAACAGATCCTTGGCTCGTAACAATGCCAATGATTTTATTTGGTATTGGCTGGGCTGCCATGATGGGAATACCTTATACCATGGTTTCTAAAATTGTTCCTCAAGAAAGAAGAGGGGTGTACATGGGAATTTTAAATATGATGATTGTTATTCCTATGGGTATAGAAACTCTCACTTTTGGTCCTATTTATAAATATTTGTTGTCTGATAATGCCGTTTTTGCAATGCTATTTGCAGGGGTGTTTTTTGCTATAGCTGCCCTATTAGCCCTTAGATTAAACGAAACGTTAAACACAGATAAATAAAACTGAAAAAACAGTAATAATGAAAATAAAAAATTTAGTAGTAGTAGCATCAATTCTATTTTTTTCTTGCCAACAAGATGTAGAGGTAAATAAAAATGACAAAGTAATAGTTCCAATTTCAGATCAGGTATTAGAAACGGCAGTTATTTATGAGGCTAATATTAGACAATATTCTAAAGAAGGAACTTTTAAAGCATTTACGAAAGACATTCCAGTGCTAAAAGAATTGGGAGTTAAAGTAATTTGGTTAATGCCTATCAATCCAATTTCAGAGATAAAAAGAAAGGCAACAGATGGTTCTTTTACAAGTGAAATAGAGGATAAAGAAGAACGTAAAAAATACTTAGGGAGTTATTATTCTGTATCTGATTATAAAGCCATTAATCCAGAATTTGGAGATAAAGATGATTTTAAAGAGTTGATAACTACCGCTCATAATAACGGAATATATGTAATTGTAGATTGGGTGCCAAACCATACCGGATGGGATCATCCTTGGATTACTGACCATCCAGAATGGTAT
>CALKFR010000009.1 GCA_938084555.1 uncultured Flavobacteriaceae bacterium
AAAACAAAACACCTTATTTTGTATTGACTACTTGTAATAATGCTGATGAAAATTGCCCATTTATTCCTGAAGCTATAGAGAGATTTCATGTTCCTTACATAGATCCTAAACATGCTGATGACACTGATTATCAGGATGAAACTTACCTAAAAACTAGCGAGATTATTGCTGCAGAAATGTATTATCTTTTTTATGAGGTTAAAAAGTTACTCTAATTAGATTTTAATGTCTTTATTGTAAGGAATACTATTTAAAATGTGGTTAATAGTATTTACCCTAGCCTCTGTTTTTCTGTTTGCCATTATTACTTTCCAGGGAGATTTTTGAGTATCTGTTACCTCAAACATGGCTTGTTTATATTTTGTATACTCATCCCATAATTCTTGAGCTCTTTCATCTACTGGAGACATTTTCCATTGCTTTAACGGATTGCTTTTTAATTCTTCAAATCTTTTAAATTGCTCTTTTTTTGATATTGACATGTATATTTTTACCAAATGAATTCCAGATTCTAAAATCATTCTTTCAAAATCATTAACTTGACCCATAAATGTTTGGTATTGTTCACCTGAACAAAAACCATTAACTGGCTCTAATACAGCTCTATTATACCAGCTTCTGTTAAAAAAAACCATTTCACCTGCTTTTGGAAATTGCTCTACATATCTTTGAAAATACCATTGAGTTTGTTCGTCTTCTGTGGGCTTTGGAAGGGCTACGATTTTAATATGTCTTGGATTAATTCTTTCTGTAATTCTTCTAATTGCACCTCCTTTACCAGCAGCATCTCTTCCTTCAAATAGTACAATAACACGTTGATTATTTTTGATTGCCCAAGTTTGAAGTTTTATTACCTCTATTTGTAATTTAATTAATTTTCGCTCATATTCAATATACCTGAGAGTTCTATCAACATTTATTAAATCTTTAGACAAAAGCGATATTAAGCCTTTTTTTGAATTTAACTTTTTTAACTCTGTAGATGATAATTCTCTATGCATAATTAATCTATTTGAAATGCAGACCTGTAGTAACGCATTACTACATTTGGATCTGGAGTTAATGTGGTTTTTGAGTCTTTTTTTCCATCGTAATCAAACATAGACAAAACATACCTCATAGCCTCTAATCTAGCTGTTTTTTTATTGTTGGTCTTAATTAGCATCCAGGGACTATAAGAAGTATGTGTTTTACTAAACATTTCTTCCTTATAATGAGTATAGGTATCCCAAAGCTCTTGACCTTTTTTATCTACAGGACTAAATTTCCATCTTTTTAATGGATTTTCATTTCTAGCATTAAAACGCTTTAATTGTTCCTCTTTAGATATAGAAAGCCAAAATTTTATGATAATTAGACCATCCTCATAGAGCATGTGTTCAAATTCAGGAACCTGAACTAAAAATTCTTTATATTCTTTATCAGTGCAAAAATCCATTACTGGTTCCACAACTGCTCTATTATACCAACTTCTATCAAAAAACACAATTTCACCTGGGTTTGGTAATTCTTTAATGTATCTCTGAAAGTACCATTGACCTTTTTCTACATTGGTGGGTTTGTTTAGGGCTACTAACCTTGAAGATCTGGGGTTTAAATGCTCCATAAAACGCCTAATACTTCCACCCTTTCCAGCCGCATCTCTTCCCTCAAAAATAACCGCAACACGTTTGTTTTCTTTTAATACCCATTGTTGCAGCTTTACCAATTCTATTTGGAGATCTCTTAATTGTTTTTCATAGGCAAGTACATCCAATACTTTTGGGGATGAAATTCCTTTTGTATTCATAATAGAAAAAAGTTCTTTTGAAGTCTTGGCTTCAATAAAATCTTTTGCTTCTAATGTTGGTTTAGATTCGGCCATGCATAAAAAATAATTGACCCCTAAAATATTACTTTTTTTTTATTAATTTCTAAAGTCTGAGCTTTATTGACTATTAAATTTAATGTTTATAGTATTCAGTTTATTTTGAGCATGTTTACCAATAAAATAAATTACTATTTCACGAAAATAATTGTGGTTTAACCATACAATTAGCAACAATAAAAAACCTTTATCAAGAAAAAATCAACTTAACTAATCGTTATTTTGAAAATAATTATCATTAAAGCCTATTAAATATAATTTTTCTTGAGCTCTTGTCATAGCTGTATACAACCATCTAAAATATTCTTTAGACGGTCCGTCTGGTAAGTAAGGTTGTTCTATAAAAATTGTTTTCCATTGCCCACCTTGAGATTTATGACAAGTAATTGCGTATGAGAATTTTACTTGTAATGCGTTAAAAAATTTATTTTTCTTTACGGCAAGAAGTTGTTTGTATTTTGATTTTTCATGAGAATAATCCTCCCTTACAGCTTCATATAATTTATTAGATTCCTCATATGTTAATGAAGGGGTTTCACTTTTAAGGGTATCTAATATTAAAACAGTCTCGAAAGGAGGTTCATCAGGATAATCTATCATTCTAATGTCTACTTCTGCAAATTTAAACCCATACAATTCTTTAATTGTATGTATTCTTAATACTTCACAGGTATCACCATTAGCTATAAAACCTGCTTTTGATGATTCTTTTAACCAGTAGTAATTATTTTTCACAACCATTATATAATCTCCTGGTGATATTTCATTTTCTTGTCCTCTAATTTGAGAACGAATCTGTTGATTGTATTGATTAGCTCTTTTATTAGATCTAACTATGATAGCAGTATCTTCAATACCGTCGTTGTTATAACTTCCAGTAATAGCATCTTCGATATCATAACCATCAACCAATCTAATAATATCTGGAAAATTTAAATCAAACTCAAAATAAATAGAGTTATTTTCTATTTGGGTCCTTAACAAGGTTGCATTTGCTAAAATTCCAGAGTTTTCATGCTGCCTAGTTACTTCATCTAATTCTATTTGAAAAACCTTTTTATTGTAATCAACTGCTAACCTAGTATCTTTAAGTGCCGGACTCAATTTTAATTTTACTGGTGGTAATTGAGCTGTATCGCCAATTAAAATCATTTTACAATCACGCCCAGAGTATACATAAGATATTAAATCGTCTAGCAATGATCCATTTTCAAATAATTTTCCGTTTTGAACCCTGTCTGGTATCATAGAAGCTTCATCTACAATAAAAATAGTATTAGTGTGTTTATTATTCTTCAACACAAAATCTACAGAACCATTTGGCATTTTTTTGGGAAAATATATTTTTTTATGAATTGTAAAGGCTTGTTTTTTAGAGTAAACAGAGATTACTTTTGCTGCCCTTCCTGTAGGAGCTAGTAAAACTGATTTTTTATTAATTTTGTTTAAACTAGATACTAGGGTGCTGATTGTGGTTGTTTTTCCTGTTCCAGCATACCCTTTCAATAAAAATAAAGATTTTTCATTTTTTGAGAATAAAAATTCTGCCAATAAAGAAAATAATTTAGACTGCTTTATTGTGGGATGATATGAGAACTTATTTAAAAGTTCTTTATGAAAATCTGATGAGTTTTGAAACATGAAATTTATAAAGCGTTAAAGATACATTGATTTGTCTTTAAAAGTTTTTAACATTAAAAAAAAATTGTAGATTTGCTTCAAGTGAAAAAATATAAATATACAAAATGATTATACTGATTATTCTAGCCATTGTTGCCACATTTGGATTAGCCTATTTAATAGTTAAATACTTACCATTAAAATATAAATGGATGGTTTCCTTAGTTCTAGTTTTTACAGGAGCTCTTTTAGTTTTTAAGATTTATGATGGAATAATGAAGCCCATCAACTTTAATAAAAATAAACGGGTTAAATACGTAAAAGTCATACAAAACTTGAAAATCATTAGAGACGCTGAATTAGCATTTTATAAAGTAAACGGAAATTACACCGATAATAAGGAATTATTAATACAATTTATAGATAGTGCAAAGTTTGCAATTACGGAAGTAAGAGATACCGTTATTAAAGTGAATAAAGGAAGTAGATGGCAACCTATTATAGTTGATGTAGAGAAAAGAATAGTTGATACAATTGGTTATGAACCTATCTTAAAAAGCTTTCAAGATAAAGATTATAAAAATATGTTCAATGTTCCTGGTGTTGAAGAAAAACAATTTGAGCTTTCTGTTGGCCTTGTTGAAAAAATAGCAGGATTACAAGTACCTGTTTTTGAAGCTAGAACTGAGAAAAAAGATTTATTAAAAGGAATGGATATCTCATTGGTTAAGCAAGAAATGGAAGCCATTGAAAGTGATCAAATCAAAGGAGAATTTGTATCTGTAGGATCTCTTAACGAAGTTACAACTGGAGGTAATTGGCCGCCATCTTATGATAAAGCAAGTCGTGAAGAAGAAGACGATCAATAAAGAAATACAAGAATCATCAAAAAAGAAACTATCCATCCAATTCAGTTTGGATGGATTTTCTTTTTACATCTCTAACTACCAGAATGATATTTCGGAATTCACTTCATTTACCTTTACAAAAGCTCTTAAATCTCCTGAATTAATATTAAAAGAAATTCAAGAGATTTTCAAAAATGAAAAATGTTTACAACAAGACTTTGAAACAGTTAATGTTATTCATCAAAATAACCTAAGTACTCTTGTTCCTAATCAATATTTTAAAAAGAGTAATCTTAATAATTATTTAAAGTATTCAATTAAAACAATTGCTACAGATCTTATTGTTTACGATGAACTGAATACCATAAAAGCTAAAAATGTTTATATACCTTTTGTAAATATTAATAATTTTATTTTTCAAAATTTTGGAGAGTTTGAATACAAACATCATTCGAGTATTTTAATTGAAAAGTTAGTTTTACAATCTAATAATTCTCTGAACTTCTTCATAAATATTTCACAAAGTCTCTTTGATATAGTAGTCATAAAAGATTCTAAAATTTTGTTCTATAATATTTTTGAATATCAAACAAAGGAAGATTTTATCTATTATATTTTATTTACTTTAGAACAACTTGACCTCTCTACAGAAACAACTAATATTTCAATTATTGGAGCTATTAATGAGCAATCAGAGCTATATAAAATTTTGTATACCTATATAAGAAATATTAGTTTTTTAAACTCCAAAAAAACAATCTTTAA
This sequence comes from uncultured Flavobacteriaceae bacterium, assembly GCA_938084555.1. Lineage (GTDB taxonomy): Bacteria > Bacteroidota > Bacteroidia > Flavobacteriales > Flavobacteriaceae > Polaribacter. The sequence goes on from CALKFR010000009.1 coordinate 5,101, forward strand.
CAATCAAACAGAAATAGACAAACATTCAAATTTTATTTTATTAGGATGAGAATAATTTCTGGAAAACATAAAGGAAGAAGGATTTCTGCTCCAAAAAAATTACCTGTAAGACCTACAACTGATTTGGCTAAAGAATCGTTATTTAATATTTTAAATAATCATTATTATTTTGACACTATTTCAGTTATAGACTTATTTTCTGGAACTGGTAATATCGCTTTTGAATTTGCGTCAAGAGGTTCTAAAAACATTCACGCTATTGATGGCAATTTTAATTGTGTTAAGTTTATTGAAAAGGTATCTTCAGAATTTGATTTTAATATAAATACCTACAGAAGTGATGTATTTAAATTTTTGGAGAAGACTTTATTAACAACTGACATTATGTTTGCTGACCCACCCTATAATTTAGAAAAAGATACGTTTTTAAAAATAATTGAAATTGTTTTTGAACGAAATCTTCTAAATGACAACGGGCTTTTAATTATTGAACATTCAAAGCACATGGATTTGTCAGAGAATATTGATTTCAGTTATTCAAAAAAGTATGGTGGTAGTGTTTTTAGCTTTTTCGAGGCTAGGGGATAATTATAACAACGATTTTATAATATAAGATACGGATATACCCTCTGCTTCTGCTTTATAATTTTTCACAATTCTATGAGATAAAATTGGAACAGCTACTGCTTTTACATCTTCAATATCAGGAGAATATTTCCCTTTTACAGCAGCTATTGCTTTAGCTCCTAAAATTAAATTCTGTGAAGCTCTTGGCCCTGCACCCCAATCAACATAATTTTTCACTAAATCAGATGCTTTAGCACTATTTGGTCTAGTTTTACCTACCAATGAAACAGCATATTCTATGACATTATCTGTAACAGGAACCTTTCTTATTAAATGCTGAATATTGAGAACTTCATTAATTGAAAGTAGTGGTTCTGCCCTATTTACAATTTCTGTTGTAGTAGCCTTAACTACCTCAATTTCTTCCTCATAACTTGGATAATCTAAATTAATGGAAAACATAAAACGATCTAATTGTGCTTCCGGAAGAGGATATGTTCCTTCTTGTTCAATGGGATTTTGTGTAGCTAAAACTAAAAATGGCAAGTCTAGTTTATAATGATGTCCAGATATAGTTACAGATTTTTCTTGCATAGCCTCAAGAAGAGCTGCTTGTGTTTTGGGTGGTGTTCTATTGATCTCATCTGCCAAAATAATATTTGAAAAAACTGGCCCTTTTAAAAAAGTAAATTCACGCTCTTTATTTAAAACTTCACTTCCCAAAATATCAGATGGCATTAGATCTGGAGTAAATTGAATCCTTTTAAAGTTTAATCCAAGTACATCTGATATTGTATTAACTAATAAAGTTTTTGCAAGACCAGGAACACCAATTAAGAGAGAATGACCACCACAAATAATAGATAACAAAACATAATTAATGGCTTGATCTTGACCAATAATTACCTTTCCTATTTCTGCTTTTAAATCTTTAAATTTAACAACAAGAGAATCGATATCATCTACATCTGACATTAGTTAGCAATTTCTTTAGTCCAATTTTTATCAAAGGTACATTTTCGGAATTCTTCACTAATCTTTATATAGGTATCACCTATTTTCTCTCTAGACCATTTTGCAATGGTTTCTTGTTTTTTCTTTTGTAGTGCTAGATTTTGAACTTTTACATAGTCGTTAACCATATCCGCAATATGTGTATTTGTTCTATCTTTCATAATCATCACTTTATACATCTTTTTCCCTTCACGCGTCTCATCATAAAACACATCAGACATTTCACTTTTCTGCAAGTTATTTACTCTCGCATACAAAGCGGGATCCATTCTAGTTAAATCAAAAGTAGATTCACCAGAATACGGGTTAACTATTAAACCACCGTTATTTCTCGTATCATCATCTTGTGAATATTTTTTAACTGCTTCATCAAAAGTGATAACACCATTATTAATATCTTCTTTTATCTTTTCAAGTTTTTCTTTTGTTTCATCTAGTTTTTCTTGAGGTATTTCTGGCTGTATTAAAATGTGTGAGGCTATTCTTGTTTCTCCTCTAATTTCGTGCAACTGAAGGATATGATAACCAAACTTAGATTTAAAAGGTTCAGAAACTTGGTTTACATCTAAAGAAAAAGCTGCTTCTTTAAATTCTTTTATGAATTGGCTATTCTTATCAATAGAATATCTACCTCCATTTTCAGTAACTCCTGGATCGTTTGAATTAATGATAGCTTTCATTTTAAAACTTGAACCGCCTTCAATTTCTTTTTTTAGTTGATTCAGTTTATTAATTACTCTTTCTATTTCTTCTTGAGTTGCTGAAGCATTTAAAACCAATTGAGCAATTTGAATTTCTGCTGGAAATTCAGGCAATTCTCCTTTTTCTTTCAAACCGTTAAAATAGATTCTAATCTCCTCTGGGGTTACATCTATATTTTCAGTGATTTGCCTTTGTTCTTTTTGAATCAAAGAATTTTCTTTTTCTATACCAAAAAGTTCTTTCTTTAAATCTTCTATATCATTAAATCCATAAGCTTCAACAACCTTTTCAATACTTCCATATTCTTGACTAAAAAATTGGATATTTCTCTCAACCTGATCATTAACCTCAGCGTCTGAAACTATTATACTGTCTACAACAGCATGATGTGCTAATAATTTCTGTAACATTAGTTGTTCTAACATCTCACAATCAGAAATTTTTATTTTTCCTTCACTACTATTCTCTAATTCTAATTTAAACTTTTCAATATCAGAATCTAAAACAATATTTTTTCCAACAACTACACCAACGGCGTCAATTTTAACTTTTTGAGCTAATATTATTTGATTAAATAATAAAATAAATAGCAGTGGGTTAATGAATTTTAAAAATTTTATTTTGAATCGCATCTTTAACTATTATTTTTTCTATGTCTCTAATTAACTGTAACTTTCTTTGATGTAAAATCATTTGTTTTATTGTAGGTTCAATATAAATCAAAGGAGCTGTCTGATTTCTTAATAAAACATCATTTATAACAGCCAAATATAAACCTAAAGAATCTTCTTTTTTAATTAAATCTGATTTTTTTAATAAATCCTGTCTAGAAAATGGCAATTTTAACAAAACATTTTCTAGTGGCAACCACACTGAATCATTTAACATCATTTTTTTGAAAGAAAGTTGTCTTGATTCTAGCGTTTCTAAATCCTCAACCTTCCCATTTTTAAAAAAATTAATAACTTCTTTTTTGTCTATTAAATCATTCGAAAAATGAATATATCTTGCTTTAACTAGCTCTTCATTTAATCTAAAGTTTTTCTTGTTTTGCTCGTAATAATTTATAATTTCTTCTCTTGCAATAGCAGTATCTAATTGTTGCTTTATCAGACGCTCTTTATAGCCATTAATTAAAAGTGCTTGTCTATAGTCCCTTACTAAATCATTAATCTCAGCATTATCATTTTGTGAATTATTTTCCTTTGCTTTATTCAAAAATAGTTGCTTTATAGCCCAGCTATCAATTATACTTCTAACAAGAACAATACTATCATTTTTATCTATATTTTTTGGAAGTAATACATTTAAATCTTCTTTAAACAAACTCTCATCATAAACACTTGCAATAGGCTTGTTATTTTCAGGATTATCTTTTTTTTGAAATTCTAATGAATCACATGAAAAAAAAGTAACTAATATTGATATGTAGAAATAATTTTTCAAGATTCTTTTCTGTAATAATTAATTAATTTTTTTAGGACTTTTTTATTAATCTTAATATTACTTTTAGACCTCAACAATTGAACCCATTCATTATCTAATGCAGTTTGAAAATCATTCATTACTCTACCTTTAATGGGCTCTAAATCATTAGTTTTATATTGATCTTTATGAGTATCAAAATATGTTTTTAAGGCTAATGAATCTGATGAAATATCCCAGATTTTTTGTTGCATCAATTCAAAAAGTAATAAACCATCTTGATATTCAGTAAGTGTATTTGAAAACTCTTTATTAGTATAAACTAAATTTTCTTTGAAATACCTTAAGATTTCTTCATTAATAAAATTATTTAGTAAAGTATTAAAAGGGATTTGTTTTCTTTTTAATCTATAAGATACAAAATCACCTTTGGTTATATTTTTCTGATTAATGGTTATGAATGTATACTGTAATGAGTCATTAAAACTGTTCTTTTGAAGAGATTCTTTAACAGATTCTGCAATGTTAATAGAATACTCTTTTTTTAATCTTTTCAAGATTGAATTATTTGATAACGTAACTCTACCAGTGTTTTTTACTTTTTGAGAAATTTCTTTTTCTAATTCTTCAAAAGAAAGTATTGGGTATTTCTTTATTAGTTTTATAATATGCCATCCATATTTTGTTTTAAAAGGCATACTAAATTCATCAATCGAAACTAGTGAAAAGCTTGCCTCCTCGAAAGGCTTAACCATTCTATTGGCTCCAAATTTTGGTAAAACTCCTCCTTTGTTCTTTGTTCTTGAATCATTAGAGTATTTGAGAGCCAATTCTTTAAAAGGTACTCCATCTTTTAGTTTAGTATAAACTTCATCAATTATTTTCTTTCCATTGGAGGTTGTATCTGAAATAAGTATATGAGCTACTTGCCTTTCTCCTTTAGAAGGTCTAGAGCCGGTTTTTTGAACAATATGGTATCCAAAACGAGTTTTAAAAATTTCTGACACATTACCTAGTGAGGTTTTATAGGCCATATCTTCAAAATCATATAACATATAAAATGCCGAAAAATAGCCTAAATCACCTCCATTTTTGGAGGCTGAAGGGTCTTCAGATAATTCTCTAGCTACTTTTTCAAAGGATTCTCCAGCCATTACTCTTTGTCTAGCTTCCATTATTTTAGAAAAAGGCAATATAGTATCTTTTGGTTTGTAGTTTCTTGGAAGTTTAACTAATATATGACTAGCCCTAATTTCAGTTTTAGTTCTATCATATGCTTCTTTAACAAGCGAATTAAATTGACTTTCATCTTGAATGTAAGGAGCAATTAATTGATTTCTATAAGTTTTTATTTCATTTTTATATGATGTTAGAGTATCTAGTTTTAATTCATAAGCTTGTTTTACTTTTAGTTTAAAATTGATAAATAAGTTAAGGTTTTTTCCTATATCCTTAGATTCATCATTATCAATTGCATCTAAGTTTCTCTCATAAATTCTTTTAAAATCCTGAACAGATACTTTTTCATCATTAATGGTTACTAAAATATCTGTATTTTTTTGTGAAAAGATATTTAAAGTAGATAATATAAATAGTAAAAAAATAATTTTTTTCATTTTGTTATAGTGATATAATTCCTTCAATTTTTTCAGCTTGTTTATAATATGATATTACTTGATTTGAATTTTCTATATGAATAACTACAGAAATACTATTATATTTTTCAGTCTTTGATTTTTTAATGGTAATTGTTGCATCTTTACCCTCAAATATTTCTCTTACTAAAGCTACTTTATTCCCCTCATTTGATACTATAAATTTATATAGATAATTAGATGGAAAAGTTGTAGTTTCATCAAGCTGACTTTTTAATTTTTTATAAAAATTATTTCTATCTTTCATCTTATAATTTTAACAACCATCATAATATAATATCACAAAACTACATCATTATATTATTATAATAAATTAATACTATATTTTTGTTTTATGCAAAAAAAAATTATCCTTATTGGAGGTCCTGGAAGCGGAAAATCGTCTGTTTTAAAACAACTTAAAAGTTTCGGTTTTCATTGTATGGAAGAGATTTCTAGGGAAATAACTATAAGAGCACAAAAAGATGGTATTGAGCAATTGTTCTTAACAAAACCTATATTATTTAGCAAACTATTACTTCAGGGAAGGACAGAGCAATATCTAAAAGCTTCAAATAGCAATACTAATTTAATTTTTTTTGATAGAGGTCTTCCAGATATTCATGCTTATCTAGACTACACCAATGAAAAATATCCGTCATATTTTAAAGAAAATAGCAAAAAATATAGATATGATTATGTGTTTATTTTTAAACCATGGAAAGAAATTTTCGTTACTGATGGAGAAAGATATGAAAGCTTTAAAGAGGCAAAGATTATAAATACTCATATAGAAAAATCTTACAAGGATTTAAATTATTCTTTGATTGAAGTTCCATTTGATACCGTAGAAAACAGATCAAATTTCATTCTTAATTGGCTCAAAAGAAATCTATGATGCTACCTAAAGAGATTCTACAAAAGTATTGGGGGCATTCTTCTTTCAGAAATTTACAAGAAGAAATTATAAAAGCTGTTATCTCTAAAAATGATGTTGTTGCTCTTCTCCCAACTGGTGCTGGAAAATCATTATGTTATCAAATACCTGCACTATCAAAAGAGGGTTTATGCTTAGTTGTCTCCCCACTAATATCTTTAATGAAGGATCAAATAGATCAACTGGAAAAAAAAGGAATTAAAGCTTTAACTATAAAAAGTAACGCAAGTGTAGATGAAATAGTAACCCTATTTGATAATCTTAAATTCGGCAACTATAAGTTTCTTTATATATCGCCTGAAAGGTTAAATTCAGAATTTATTTTTAATAAAATAAAACAAATTCCTATTAATTTAATTGCTGTAGATGAAGCACATTGTATTTCTGAATGGGGCCATGATTTTAGACCATCATATAGATGTATACATAAAATAAGAGAAATACTCCCTAATACAAATATCATTGCATTAACTGCAACAGCTACGAAAAAAGTAACAAACGATGTAGTTGAAAATTTGAATTTGAAAGAGGTATGTATTTTTAAAAAATCTTTCTTTAGAGAAAATTTAGCTTATCAAGTAATTCAAAATGAAAATAAGATTGGAAAACTTGAGAGAATATTTACAAAAAACCCATACCCTACAATAATTTATGTAGGGTCAAGAAAAAAAACAGAAGACATTTCTAACCTTATTAATTCTAAGGGATATACTTCAACTTTTTATCACGCAGGAATGACTCAAGATAGTAAATCAAGAGCTTTTAATTCATGGATGAACGAAGAAAATTTAATCATGGTAGCTACCAATGCCTTTGGTATGGGTATTGATAAATCAAATGTAAAAATAGTAGTTCATCTAGATCTTCCCGCTAGTATTGAAAATTATGTTCAAGAAGCAGGAAGAGCAGGAAGAAATGGAGAAAAATCATTTTCAGTAATCTTACAAAACGATAATGACATTCAATCTTTTAAAAAAAACAAATTAGAAAGCTACCCTACCATAAAAGAAATTAAAATTGTACACCAAAAATTATATCAATACTGTCAAATAGCTAAAGGAGAATTAAAAAAAAGCCCATTAAATTTTAATTTTGTGAAATTTTGTGAAACCTATAATTTTCCTTTCAAAAAGACTAGTAATATTTTTCGAATTCTCGCAAATAATAGTATCATTGAAATTAGCCCTAAATACAATAAAAAGTCTACTATTATTTTTAAAATATCAAGCAAAAGTCTTGCTAAACAGCAATTTAACAGTAAAATATCTAAACAGCTAATAGATTTCATTATTAGAGGACATGGAGGGGTTTTTCACAAAGAGGTAAAAATTAATGAATTTAAAATTGCTAAATCCCTTAATACTAACTCTTTAACTATAAAAAATGAATTAAATTCTTTAGATAAACTTAATGTTTTGGAATATAAAGAGGCTAATAGTAATGAAGAACTCACATTTTTAATCCCAAGAGAAGATGACAAAACTATTAATAGAATTTCTAGTTCTATCCAAAAATTTATTAAACAACAAATTCAAAAATCTGAAGATTTAATATACTTTATTAAAAATAACACCATCTGTAGGAACATTCAATTAGCTCGTTATTTTGGAGAACAAAAAGGATCTAAGTGCGGTATATGTGATGTATGTATTTCTAAAAAGAAATACAATTCATCTAGTTTGGAAAAAGATATTCTAGAACTGATTAGTTACAAAGAAGAAATTTCACAAGAGGAAATTATCTTTACTTTGGATAGCGATGAAAAGGCAATTTTAATACATTTGCGTTACTTATTATCAAAAGATATAATCAGTTTAACAACTACTAATAAATATTTTATCTCATGAGAGACCTACGCATAGTTTTTATGGGAACACCAGATTTTGCAGTGACTTCACTAAAAAAATTGGTAGAGAATAATTTTAATATTGTTGGAGTAGTAACTGCCCCAGATAAAAAAGCAGGAAGGGGTCGTAAAATAAACGAATCTGCGATAAAAAAATATGCTATTGAAAATAAACTAAAATTATTACAACCCCAAAACCTCAAAAGCGAAGTCTTTATATCAAATTTAAAAGCTTTAAAAGCTAATCTTCAAATTGTGGTTGCTTTTAGAATGTTGCCAAAGTTAGTTTGGGAAATGCCTAGATATGGTACTTTTAATCTTCATGCATCGCTTTTACCAGACTATAGAGGAGCAGCACCAATTCATTGGGCTATTATAAATGGTGAAAAAAAGACTGGAGTTACTACTTTTTTCATCGATGAAAAAATAGATACTGGTCATATAATTCTTCAAAAAGAGATTACAATTCATAAAGATGAAATAGTTGGTGAATTACATGATAGACTCATGAATTTGGGAGCAAATTTAGTTACTGAAACCGTTCAAAAAATTAAAAATAATTCAGTAATTACACAAAAACAAAAACAGGATAGTCAAAAAATCGCTCCAAAACTATTTACTGAAAATTGTAAAATAAATTGGAACAACTCAATAGATAATATTTACGACCATATAAGAGGTTTAAACCCTTTTCCTGCTGCTTGGACTGATATGTTTAATAATAATGATGTTACATCTTTAAAAATATATAAAATTAGAAAAGAAGTAATCAATCATAAAGAGGCCATTAAGAAAATTATAACCACTAAAGATAATATTAAAGTTGCAGTCAATGGAGGGTATATAATTATCGATGAACTTAAGATTTCTGGAAAGAAAAAACTAGACAGTAAAAGTCTTCTAAATGGCTATTCTTTTTCTACGAATGCAAAAATGCGCTAAAGCCTTTAACAACACAACATCTACAGATTTTACATAAAAGAAGAGCTCCTTATTAACAATTTACATAGTTTTATTAACAAAAAGAGGTTTTTTTGGGACCTAAACTTGCATAAGCCCTTAATCCGTCTATATTTGTTAAAGCATTTATGCAAATAAAACAATTAATTTAAATACTACTTATTATGAACAAATCAGATTTAATCGATGCAATGGCTGCTGACGCAGGAATTTCAAAAGCAGCAGCAAAGGCCGCTTTAGAATCATTAACCTCTAACGTAACTTCTACTTTAAAATCGGGTGGAAAAGTTGCTTTAGTTGGATGGGGAACTTGGTCAGTGTCTAGAAGAGCTGCTAGAAATGGTAGAAATCCACAAACTGGAGCAGAAATCAAAATTGCTGCAAAAAATGTTGTTAAGTTTAAAGCTGGAGCTGGTTTAAGCGGTGCTGTAAACTAATAACTTTTTCTATTTATCAAAAAAAACCTTCTTTTTAGAAGGTTTTTTTTATTTACTTATTTTTTTTAAATTTAGTAGAAATAAACCTTCTGTTTTGAAAATAATTAAAGGAAAACTTCTTATAGCTGAACCATCTATTTTAAATGATGATTCGTTTAACAGATCTATTATTCTCCTTACAGAGCATAATGAAGAAAGTTCAATTGGATTCATATTAAATAAACCCCTAAATTATACCATTAAAGATCTTATTCCAGAGATAAATTGTTCTTTTAAAATATACCAAGGAGGTCCAGTAGAACAAGATAATTTATATTTTATCCATAAAATACCTGATTTAATTCCTGATAGCATGCCAGTAAGTAATCAAATTTATTGGGGTGGTAATTTTGAATCTTTAAAAATTCTATTGCAACAACAAGAAATAAAAAATACAGAAATTCGCTTTTTTTTAGGGTATTCGGGTTGGGCTAAAGTTCAATTAGAAGAAGAAGTTGTAAATAAATCTTGGTTTGTTTCAGAAAACGATTTTGAAAATATTTTATCTACAGACAATAAAACACTTTGGAAAAATAAATTATTGCAAAAAGGTGGAGAGTATAAAATTTGGGCAAATGCTCCAAACAATATAAATTTAAACTAGTTACTTGCTTGTTAATTCCAAAACATTTAAACTCACGGAAAGCTTCTTTGTAACCTCTGTTGAAAAAACTTTTTTTCTATAATTAGTAATCGGTTGAATACCAATAATTGAATTTGTTAAAAAAACTTCATCAGCTTTTTGAATCTCAAAAGGTGAAATTATAGTCTCTTCTATTTCAAAATCACCGCTAGATTTTATAATATTAATTACTTTCTCTCTAGCAATACCTTTAAGACATCCCTCAGATAATAATGGTGTTTTAATTAGAGTTCCCTTAATTAAAAACAGAGAGGCATTTGTTGCCTCTACTATACCCTTTCTTTCATTGAGAAGAATACAATTATCTAGTTCATTTTCTTTGGCAAAAATACTAGCTAATGTGTGAATTAACTTATTATTAGTTTTAATAGTAGATAAATGTCCGGAATACACATAAAAATCTTTAAATAAATCTACTTTGTAATTATTTTTTGTTTTAGATATTATTTCACGACAATCAATTAGGTAATCTATTTCGTTAGTTGTTGGCGTATAAAAACCACCATCTTTTCTGGTAATACAAAGTCTAACTCTTAAATTGTTTTGATTGTTAATTGAAATGATTTTTAAAATCTCTTCTTCCAGATACTCTAACGTAAAATTCATAGGAATTTTCATCCGTAACATTCTCATAGATGCCATTAATCTGAAATAATGATCTTCCCAAAAAACTAACTTTCCATTAATAACTTTTATAGTCTCAAAAACTGAATCACCATATTTATAAGCTCTATTATCAGGAGTAATTTTTACATCATCAAAGGCTACGATACTTCCATTATAATTTAACATTATGTATATTTTAAAAAATAAATTTATTTACAAATTTAAATGAATTAGACCATTTTGATTACAAAAAAAGCTTTGGATTTTATCCAAAGCTTTTTTAAAGAATGTATTATTATAGTTTACGCTCCTATTCTATGTTTTAATTCATCTATTTGGTTCTCCCATAACATTTTTGCTTCTTCAATTTCATCCTCCTCAGCAAAATCTGTAACCATTAATGAAACATCTTTAGTGATTTCATCAACTTGAATTCTGAACTCGAAATAACTTTCATCTTCACCACTATCAATCCATTTATATCTGGCTTTTTCTCCATTTTTTTTTGAAATAATAGTTGCTTGCTCCTCAGAATCATCCCAAAAAAATGTGATCACTTTTCCTCTTGAATTTGCTTTATCAGCAAACCATTCTTCTAAGCCTGAAGGAGTGGAAAAATACTGATATAGCATACTTGGAGAGGCATGAATTGGAAATTCAATTTCAAATTTGACTTTATCCATAATTTCATTAATAATTTATAGATCAAAAAAATATTTTAAGACTAAGCCAATATAGTTAATATATCTAGTTAAAAAAAATTAAAAACACGCCTTGCAGTACTACAAAATTCAATTATATTTGCAGCCTTATTACCAAGGCGAGGTAGCTCAGTTGGTTAGAGCGCAGGATTCATAACCCTGAGGTCACGGGTTCAAATCCCGTCTTCGCTACAATTTAAAAGTCGAGTTTTACTCGGCTTTTTTCATTTAAATAATTTTTTATTTTTTCTTGACTTTGAACATAAGAAATTGTTTAAATACTAATTTTTATAAATTGTAAAAACTTTGGATTTTTCTTCATAAGATAGTTTAATATTTATATTTAAAGGTTTTATGAAACTTTAAGTTAAAAAATATAATTTCGAAAAAATTAATATTTTTATCAAATAATTAAGTCTAAAAAATGAGAATAAAATTTCTATTAATTTTCCATTTTTTTATTGCCTAAACCAAAAATGATTTTATATTTGCATCGTCTATCAGCGAGAGTAGCTCAGTTGGTAGAGCGTCAGCCTTCCAAGCTGAATGTCGCCAGTTCGAACCTGGTCTCTCGCTCAAAAAAAGTCTTGTCAGTTGACAAGACTTTTTTTATACATTAAGTTTTTTTCCAAAGACTAACAAAAATAAGATTGGCAAAGAGAGAAAAAGAATCATTAATAAATTTTCTTTAAAAACCTGAGGAAATAATAGCAAGGTAAAAGCAAAACCTCCAATAGCTCCTCCTAAGTGAGCAGAATGACCAATATTACCAACTCTATTTTTCATACCATAAATTGAATACAGTAAATAGACAACTCCAAAAATATAACCTGGGATAGGTATTGGAATTAAAATTAAACCCAATTGCATATCTGGATATAACATAATGCACGAATAAACAATTCCAGAAACAGCACCAGAAGCACCTACAGCGCTATAATAAGATTCTTTTTTATGGTAGCTTAATGAATATAAACTTCCGGAAAGTAAACTTCCAAAGTAAATAGCTATAAAACTAAAAGTTCCTAATCTTGCATCTACAATATCTCCAAAAAGATATAGTGCATACATATTAAACCCGAGATGTAACCAATCTACATGAAGAAACCCAGAACTAATCATTCTGTTTTTTTCACCTTGTAAAATTCTTGCTACTTGAAATTTAAACTTTTCAAAAAAAAGTTGATCTCCAAATCCTTTCATAGAAAACAGAACGTTTGCTAAAATAAGAAGTAAAACAGCTTGACTTGTATTTTGTATCATCTAACAAACATAAAGAAAACTATGGTTTCTTTATAGATATCATTAAAATTTAAATACGATATTTGCAGTATAAAATTAAAAGATGCAGTTTTTAATATTCGCTATTACCTACCCTATAATTTTGTTATTGTCATTTTTACCCATGCGAATACTTTATTTATTTTCAGATTTTTTATACTTCATATTTTTTCACGTAATAGGGTACAGAAAAAAAGTAGTTCTTGAGAATTTAGAGCTTGCTTTTCCTGAAAAAAAAATAAATGAATTAAAACGTATTCAAAAAGATTTTTTTAAACATTTTACTGACATATTTATAGAAAGTATTAAAGCATTTTCTATTACTAAAAAAACAATTTTAAAACGATATAAATTTACTAATCCAGAGCTAATTGATGAATTGTATAAAAAAGGAAGAAGTATAGCTTTTGTGGGAGCCCACCAGGCCAATTGGGAATGGTCTATAAGTATTCCCTTGCATGTAAAAATTAAATGCTTTGGTGCATACACGAGAATTGGGAATAAATATTACGATAAAACCGTTAAAAATTCTAGAACCAAATTTGGTTTTATTGGCTACAAAACATCTGAGACCATTAGATCAATCTCACATAATTTTGATGAGGGAATTCAGGGCTTATATTTGTTATTAAGTGATCAATCTCCACAAATTCACAAAACACATTACTGGAGTGAATTTATGGGAGTAAAAGTTCCAATTCATACAGGAGCTGAGTTAATTGCTAAAAAGTTTGATATGGCTGTTGTAAATTACAGTGTAAAAAAAGTAAAAAGAGGGTATTTTGAGGTCACTTTTGAAACCATAACAGAACATCCAAATGATTTTAAAGATTACGAAATCACAGACAAGTATATAGAAATTACTGAAAGAAACATCCATAACCAACCAGCTTATTATTTGTGGTCTCATAAACGTTTTAAACACAGAAATAAAGTTCCTAAGAAATGGGTGTAAATAAATTTACTAGTTAGACTTGAAACCAGTTTTTTACCATCTGTTTTTCAATTGGTATTACTGATTTATGTACATAATCATTTTTTGAGGAATCATACACATAGTCTAAAGACCATTCGTGAATATTTTCACATAATTCTACTAGTGAATTACTAATAAATTCTAATTCAGAATCCTTTATTGTAGGATGCATTGATATACGAACCCAACCAGGCTTTTCAGTAGAACATCCATCTAAAATCTGTTTTTTAATTTTGTTAGAAGTTTCTTGATCTACATTTAGTAAAAAATGCCCATAGGTACCTGCACAAGAACATCCTCCTCGAGTCTGAATCCCATAGCGGTCATTCAATAATTTTACAACAAGGTTAAAATGAATGTTTTCTACATAAAAAGAAAAAATACTTAGTCTTTTTTTATGATTAGGAGCTAAAATCTTAATATTTGGAATAGATTCTAATGTTTGAAAGAATTTTTCATTGAGTTCATCTTCCCTCTTTTTTATCATATCCATTCCCATTTTCTCCTTCAATTGAATAGAAAGTGCTATCCGAATTGTTTGTAAAAAAGCTGGTGTCCCACCATCTTCACGTGTCTCAACATCATCAAAATAATCATGCTCACCCCAGGGGTTTGTGTAAGTTACTGTTCCACCACCTGGATTATCAGGAATCAAATTTTTATATAACTTCTTATTAAAAATTAAAACACCTGAACTACCTGGGCCACCAAGAAATTTATGAGGAGAGAAAAATATAGCATCTAAATGAGCTCCTTTTTCTGATGGATGCATATCAATTGTAACATAGGGTGCGCAACAGGCAAAATCTACAAAACACAATCCGTTGTATTTATGAATAATTTTTGCAATCTCATGATAAGGTGTTTTTATGCCAGTAACGTTAGAACATGAGGTAATAGAAACTATTTTAATTTTTCTGTCTGCATTTTTTTTGATGTATTCCTCAAAAGTATCTAAACATATGGTTCCCTCTTTATTACAGGGGACAACAACCACATCTGCAATAGTTTCTAACCATGAAGTTTGGTTAGAATGGTGTTCCATATGCGAAACAAAAACTACAGGTTTAATGTCATCAGGTATTGTAGTATATTCTTTCAGACTCTCAGAGACTTTTAACCCTAAAATTCGTTGAAATTTATTAATAACCCCTGTCATTCCTGAACCTTCTGTAATCAAAACATCATTACCATTTGCATTTACGTGACGTTTAATAATATTTCTAGCTTCATGATAGGCTAATGTCATGGCTGCACCTGAAGTAGAGGTTTCAGTATGTGTATTAGCAACAAAAGGACCAAATTCATTAATTAGCTTTTGTTCTATAGGACGATATAATCTTCCACTAGCCGTCCAGTCAGTATACACTAATTTTTTTTGTCCAAATGGAGTAACAAAATCTTGATCAATCCCTATAATATGATCTCTAAATTGTTGAAAATAGTGTTCTAAGGAAGTCATGGTTAGGATATAATTTCTGTTATTTCTGTGATAAAACGTTCTGCTAATTCATCAGCTGATTGTTGAGAATTACTCTCTGTATAAATTCGTATGATTGGTTCTGTATTTGATTTACGAAGATGAATCCATTGATGTTCAAAATCAATTTTAACACCATCTGTAGTATTTATTTCTTCACTAGAGTACTTACTAGCCATCAATTCTAAAACCTGATCAACATTAATTTGAGGAGTTAATTGAATTTTATTTTTACTCATAAAATAGCTAGGATATGAATCTCTTAGCTCTTTACAAGATATTCTTTTGTGAGCCATGTGAGATAAAAATAAAGCAACACCTACTAAACTATCTCTTCCGTAATGGGAGGCTGGATAAATAATTCCTCCATTTCCTTCTCCACCAATTACCGTATTGGTTTCTTTCATTTTAATAACAACATTCACCTCTCCTACCGCACTAGCTGTATAAATTCCTCCATGTTTTTCTGTTATATCTCTTAGTGCTCTAGAAGATGATAAATTTGAAACAGTGTTTCCACCCCCTAATCTTCCTAAAACATAATCTGCACAAGCTACTAAGGTATATTCTTCTCCAAACATAGAACCATCTTCACACACTAAAGCTAATCTATCTACATCTGGGTCTACTACTATTCCAAAATCTGCATGCTCTTTTACAACCAATTCAGAAATATCTGTAAGGTGTTCTTTTAGAGGTTCTGGATTGTGAGGAAACTGTCCGTTCGGTGTGCAATATAACTCTATACATTCTACATTTAACTCTTTTAAAAGGGCAGGAATAAAGATTCCTCCTGTAGAATTTACACCATCTACTACCACTTTAAAACTAGCTTTTCGAATTGCATCTACATCAACTAATTCTAAATTTAAAACCTCTTTAATATGTTTTTCTAGATACGATTGATCTTTTGTATAAACCCCTAAATCATCTACTTCAGCAAAATAAAAGTCATCAGATTCAGCAGTTTTTAAAATTACTTCTCCGTCTTCTCCATTTAAAAATTCTCCTTTCTCGTTCAATAACTTTAATGCATTCCATTGCTTTGGGTTGTGACTTGCAGTTAAAATAATTCCTCCATCTGCATTTTCTAGAGGAACTGCAACTTCAACAGTTGGAGTTGTAGATAAACCTAAGTCTATTACATCTATTCCTAAACCAACGAGAGTGTTTGCTACTAGGGAGCTAATCATTTTTCCAGATATACGAGCATCTCTTCCTATAACTACACTAATTTTATCTTTAGAAGGATTTCTTTTTTTTATAAAAGTTCCATAAGCTGCAGCAAATTTCACTGCATCAATGGGTGTTAAATTTTCTGAAGTTTGGCCTCCAATAGTTCCTCTAATTCCAGAAATTGATTTAATTAATGTCATGCCAATTTTTTGTGTCTAACAAAGATAATTTATTCTTATCTACTTCTAATTAAATACCAAAAAAAATAAGTTAATGAAATCTACTTAATTGTATTTTAATTCTTGCTAGGGATTAAAATTAAATTTTCTTGAGGTTTAGTAAGATATCTTGCCCCATCTTTAGTTACTACTGCCATTTCTTCTACAGATATTGTTTTGAGAGTTGTTTCAGATAATTTCCAGGCATGAAAACCATCAAAAGCAAAAGTCATTCCTTCCTTTAATATTTTTTCTGATGCAGGTCTCACGTGTGTTGATTGAGACCCACCCAAATTAGGTCCAACATCATGAGCAACATAACCAACTGGATGCCCTGTACTCCACATAACAAATTCAGAGTTTGCTTTTTTCATCAATTTTCTTTGAGCTTTATCAACATCTACTCCTCTTACACCAGGCTTCATAGCACTAAGTGCAGCTCTATTTCCAGCCTTGCCACTCTCCCAATAAAATTGAATATTTTCTGGAGCTCTAACTTCGTCATTTTTTAAAACATATGCAAAACGCTGAATATCACTAACCCACCTATCATAAACTTTTATTCCAAAATCAATTTGAATAACATCCCCTGGCATAATTACTTTACTTGTTGCATGAGAATGACCTCTATCCGGTCCTGAATTTACATTAGGGTTTTGGTCTGGAGACCAACCGTCTTTAACTCCATAATCTAACATTTTTTGTTTTAAAAATTTTGCTATATCTGCATCTGTTGATTGTCCTGGAATAACTCTTTTGTAGGCTTCAATTTGAAATTCAGCAGTTAATTTTGCTGCTTTTGTTAAAATTTCTACTTCTTCCGGTAATTTTATAGATAACCAATTATAAACTAATTCTGAAGACGATATTAATTTTTCAGAATCTTTTTCTAATAAATTCTCAATTTGTTTTCTTTGAGTAAAAGATAGTCCATCAGCTATTGAATTGGTAGTTGATGAATTAATTGCTATGGTCTCAAAATTTTTATTCCTTATAAAATTAATAGCTAAATTTATTGAAGATACACCTCTTTGAACACTAATCACTTCGTCATGAATATCCAATTCATCCAAAGCTGTTGATTCTCCTATGGGAGAAAAAACCTTTGAATGAAACCCTCTTTCATCATTATAAAATAAAAAAACAGCGTTACCTCCTGCATTTTCTCCTCCAATATGATCTGCTAAAGGATCATTATTGTTTTCTCTACAAACCACTAGCCAACAATCAACTTTAGCCTCACGCAATGCATTAGGTAATAATTTATTGATTCTCTTTTTTCTGATTTCTGGCCACGGATTTTCACCCCAATATTCATTTGGAATAATGGCATCAACTTCTTTTTCCCCTGAATTACACCCTATTAAAATAAATAGAAAAATATATGATATAAGTTTAATTTTCATTGTTTGAATATAATTATATCAAATATATAAATAAAAAACCGCTGTATAAATACAGCGGTTTTTTATTTATAAACTCAAATTAAGAAAATTACTTCTTCTTAGCTTTAGCATCCATTTGCTTTTTTAAATCAGCAAGACCTCCAATGTCTCCAAGAGTGGTTTTTTCAGCTTCTGCAGATTTCTTGGCAGCAACCTTCATATTTCTTTTCTCTTGCTCTTTAAAAATTGCTGTATGAGATACAACTACTCTTCTGTATTCCTTACTAAATTCTAATACTTTAAAGTCTGAAGTATCTCCTTTACCTAATTTAGTACCATCTTCTTTTTCTAAATGACGTCCTGGCGCGAATCCTTCTACTCCATCAGTAAAAGTTACTACTGCTCCTTTATCATTTTTCTCTTTAATGGTTCCTGTATGAACAGAATCTATAGAATAAGTTGCCTCATGAGCATCCCATGGATTATTTTGAGTTTGCTTATGTCCTAAGTTTAACTTTCTTCCTTCTACATCTAACTCTAATACTTGAACTTCTAAAGAATCTCCAACAGTAACAAAATCTGATGGATGCTTAATTTTCTTAGTCCAAGAAAGATCAGAAATGTATACAAGACCGTCAATTCCTTCTTCTAACTCAACAAATACACCAAAGTTTGTGTAATTTCTTACAGTACCAGTATGAGTAGACCCAACTGGAAATTTTTTGGTAATATCTGTCCAAGGATCTGGATGTAATTGTTTAATCCCTAAAGACATCTTGCGTTCATCTCTATCTAAAGTTAAAATTTGAGCTTCAACTTTATCTCCAACTTTAACAAAATCTTGAGCAGATCGTAAATGAGTAGACCAAGACATTTCAGAAACGTGAATTAAACCTTCTACACCTTCAGAAACTTCTATAAATGCACCATAATCAGCAATTACAACAACTTCTCCTGTTACTTTATCACCAATCTTAAGTTCAGCATTTAAAGCATCCCATGGGTGAGAAGATAATTGTTTTAATCCAAGTTGAATTCTAGATTTACTATCATCAAAGTCTAAGATTACTACGTTTAATTTTTGATCTAATTCAACTACTTCATTTGGATGGTTTATTCTAGACCATGATAAATCTGTAATATGAACTAATCCGTCAACACCACCTAGATCAACAAAGACACCATAAGAAGTAATATTTTTCACAACACCTTCCAGTACTTGACCTTTTTCTAATTGACCGATAATTTCTTTTTTCTGTTCTGCAAGATCCGCCTCGATA
>CALKFR010000010.1 GCA_938084555.1 uncultured Flavobacteriaceae bacterium
GATAAATTTTTAACTTTACTAAAAAAAATGAGATAAATTCTAAAAAAGTTTTGATATAAGACTCAATTGAAATTAGTTTAGAAGCAACATAACTTTACATTTAATTCTAGGAACCTAAATATGAATATACAAAACGCACAAGAACAAGTAGACGAATGGATTCAAAATCACGGAGTTCGTTATTTTAATGAACTTACTAATATGGCGCAACTCACTGAAGAAGTAGGCGAGGTAGCTAGAATTATTGCTAGAAGATATGGTGAACAATCAGAAAAAGAATCTGACAAAGGAAAAGATTTAGGGGAAGAACTTGCAGACGTGTTATTTGTTGTTTTATGCTTAGCAAATCAAACAGGAATTAATTTAGAGGATTCCTTTAATAAAAAGTTAGACATCAAAGCTAAACGTGATCATAGTCGTCATCAAAACAATAAAAAACTCCTATAATATGGGCTTATCTAAAAATATCAAAAATTCTATTTTTTGGCTAAATGCTATGAAAATAGGAATTGTGTTTATAGGTATCCTAACTATAATTTCTCTGTTTTTTAATAGTTTTTCAGACCTTTTTTCAGGGAATTGGGATGCGGTTTTTGATAAAAACTTTAACAATCAGCAATGGAAACGATTTTTTTCAACTAAAGTTATAGCTGGTTTTATTTATGGCATCTATGTATCGAATAAGAATATGAAATGATGTAATTTTGAATAATCAATTTCGATATTTAATAACCTTATACTCATTAAAAAAAGCGACTAAAAGTCGCTTTTTTTAATGAGTTAAGAAGACCAATCAGTCCAATTGAATTAAATCTATTTGACTGTCTTTTACTTTTTGATTTAAGACTTTAACTTTATTTTTAAATAAGTCATAGAGTTTAGCCAATTCTCGATCAATCTCTTTATTAATTTCATTTTTAAAATCTATGGCTTGCTGAGTTGGAGCATAACTGCCAATTCTAGTTAGTGAATTTAAATGGGCTAGTTTATTATTCAATCTAATTGGAAAATTTAAAGGGTCTTGATTGCTTTTACTCTTAGTTTGGTACAAGGTTTCCTCAATTATGGTCATTTCCTTCAACAAGTCTTTTGCATAGGTGACTAATTCTTTATGCTTTTCTTCTCCTTTAATTGATTTTTCAAGAGATTCTACTTGAGCTCTAACTTTTTTTACATTCTTCAATGCTTTGTGAATTTCTGTTACTTTAGTATTGATTTCATTAATGAAATTAAATTGTGCTTTAGCATCTGCTGAACTAGTTTCAGAAACTGGATTTTTTAAGATTGTAAAATTTTGAGATTTTGAGATTTCTCCCATAGTTAAGGTTACTTTATAATTTCCAGGTAAGGCCATTGGCCCATCCAAAGATGCCCACCACAAAATCATTCCTTTTACTTTTTCAGCCCCCGGATACATCATGTCCCAATAGAAAATATTATTACCATTTTCTAACATCAGTTTTTCTTCTCTGTTCATTTTATTTGGTTTCGTGCTAAAGGTTTTTATCAAATTATTAGTACTATCAAAAATTTGGAGAGAAACAGGTTTATTAGCTTCTTTTTCTTTGACGAAAAAATTTATGGCAACTCCTCCAGGATGATTAGTCCCCAAAGTTTTAGATGTTCTTCCATTTCCACCACCCATTCTGTAACTATCTTGAGGTTTAAATAAAATAACATCTTCTTGTAAAATGTCAGGATTTAACTGGTGTAGTGGAGTTAAATCATCAATCATCCAAAAAGATCTTCCTTGTGTTGCTGCAATTAAATTATTGTTTTTAATGGCTAGATCTGTAATCGGAACAATTGGTAAATTCAATTGAAATTTATTCCAATTAGAGCCATCATCAAAAGAAATATACATTCCTCTTTCGGTTCCAGCATATAACAATCCTTTGCGCTTAGGGTCAGCTCTCAGTGCACGTGTAAAATCTTCAGCACCAATTCCATTAGTAATCTGTTTCCAAGTTTTTCCGTAATTTTCTGTTTTATAGATATAAGGTAAGTAATCTCCAGACTTATATTTCGTTCCTACTACGTATGCTCCTCCTTTTGTAAATGGATCAATTTCAATACAATTAATCATCATCCATTCAGGCATTTTTTTAGGAGTAACATTTGTCCAGTTTTCCCCACCGTCTTTGGTTACATGAACTAAACCATCATCAGATCCAGTCCATATCAAACCATCTTCTTGTTTAGATTCATTAACAGCAAAAATAGTAGCATAGTATTCTACACCTGTATTGTCTTTAGTAATTGGGCCACCGGAAGATTTTAAAGTATTAGGATCATTTCTTGTTAAATCTGGACTGATAATTTCCCAGGATTGTCCTTCATTTGTAGTCATATGTAAATGGTTAGACGCTGCATATAACTTATTCTTATGATTTGGAGAAAACATGATTGGAAAATTCCATTGAAAACGATATTTAAAATCTTCAGCTCCATGCCCCATAGGGTCATCTGGCCAAACATTAATAGCTCTTGTTTCACCAGTAGTATGA
Organism: uncultured Flavobacteriaceae bacterium; assembly: GCA_938084555.1. Taxonomy (GTDB): domain Bacteria; phylum Bacteroidota; class Bacteroidia; order Flavobacteriales; family Flavobacteriaceae; genus Polaribacter. The sequence continues at coordinate 2,508 of CALKFR010000010.1, forward strand.
TTTTTTCTGGTTAGTAACCCACCATAACTTCCCCCATAAACAATATCATTATTCTTAGGGTCTATAGCTAAATGAGCGCTCTCTCCTCCTGCAGTAGATTCCCAGTCAGATTCTCCAATAAATCTTCCTTGAGTTCTATGAGCTATTCTAACGGTAGAATTATCTTGTTGTGCTCCGTAAATACGATAAGGAAAATGATTGTCTGTGGTAACTCTATAGAATTGAGATGTTGGTTGATTCATGTAGGTAGACCAATTTATTCCTGCATCAAATGAAACTTGAGCACCACCATCATCTCCAATAATCATTCGCTGATTGTCTTCTGGAGCAATCCATAAATCATGATGATCTCCATGAGGAGCATTAAATGTCTTGTATGTTTTTCCACCATCTGTAGATTTATGATACCTTACATTTAATACATAAAGTATATTTTCATCTTGAGTGTCTGCATACAAACGAGTATAGTACCAAGCTCGTTGACGCAATTTTCGTTCACTATTTATAAGTTTCCAAGTTTTACCAGCATCTGTAGATTTGTAAACTCCTCCCTTTTTATTTTCAATTAATGCCCAGACAATATCTGAATTTACTGGTGATACTGTTACGCCACTAATTCCCCAAAGACCGCTTGGTAATCCTTTGTGTGAAGAAATATTAGTCCAAGTTTCACCCTCATCAGTACTTTTCCATAAAGCGGAACCATCTCCTCCACTAGATAAACTGTAAGGGGTTCTTCTGATATTCCATGTGGTTGCATATAAAACTCTTGGATTATTCGGGTCTATAATCAAATCTACAACTCCAGCATCTTTGTTAGCGAATAATTTCTTAGTCCAAGTTTTACCTCCATTTATAGATTTATATACACCTCTTTCTTGAGATGACTTATAAAGGTCTCCCATTACTCCAGCATAAACAATATCTGGATTTTTAGGATGAATACGTACTCTTGGAATATGCCTAGCATTTTTCAATCCCATAGGCTCCCATGTTTTTCCGGCGTTTACAGACTTCCAAATTCCATCACCTGAGGAAACATTTCCACGAACTGTTTTCTCTCCATTTCCAACGTAAATAACATTGTTGTCCCATTCACTTACTGCAACAGAACCCACTGATCCACCAAAAAAACCATCTGAAATATTCTCCCAAGTATTTCCCGCATCTGTAGTCCTCCAAACACCTCCTCCAGTAGATCCAAAATAGAATAGATTTGCTTTTCCTGCTACACCTGTTACAGCAGCACTTCTTCCACCTCTAAATGGTCCTATATTTCTCCATTCGGTAGCATTATAAAAGTCCTCAGAATATTTGGTAGTATTCTTTTGAGCGTTAACTTTGTATCCCTTAGAAAAAAGAAGGCATAGAAAGACAAAAAATAGTTTTTTCATGTGAGTTTGTTTTTGAAGCTTAAATTTAAGAATTTTAAATGAGACCAAGTAGATTATGAAAATTTGTATCAAAGGAATTGATAGTAAGCACATTAAGAAAGATATTTTTATTTCAGGATCTAAAAGTGAGTCAAATAGAATACTAATTTTACAGAAATTATTTAGAGAAATCACCATTAATAATTTATCAGATTCTGATGACACTCATCATTTACAGCACGCGCTTTCTTCTCAAGATATAAATATTAACGTTGGGCATGCTGGAACTGCCATGCGATTTTTAACTGCTTATTTTGCTATTCAACAAAAAAGAACCACTATTTTATCTGGTTCGGAGAGAATGCATCAAAGGCCTATTAAAGTTTTGGTGGAGGCACTAAGCGCACTTGGAGCTGAGATCTCTTATCTTGAAAATGAAGGTTTTCCACCAATAAAAATTATTGGAAAACAGCTTTTCGTAGACACGGTAAAAATCAATGGTAATATAAGTAGTCAATATATTTCGGCTTTACTGCTTATAGCAGCAAGCCTTCCTAATGGTTTGCGTGTTGAGTTACTCGGTGAAATCACATCTATTCCTTACATTAATATGACCCTAACTTTGTTGAAACAAATTGGAATCATTGCTTCTTTCGAGGGCCAGATAATTCAAGTTGCTCCCTTTGAAGAAGAAAAAAAGCATACCCTAGAGGTAGAGTCTGATTGGAGTTCGGCTTCTTATTTTTACTCGATAGCTGCCTTAAGCAATATTGGTTCTGAAATTCGACTATCTTCTTATAAAAAAGAAAGTTTACAAGGAGACGCTATCCTTGCAAATATTTATAATTCTTTTGGTGTTGAGACTGTTTATGAAACAAATAGTATTATACTAAGAAAAACTAGAAAACCCAATAAGCAACACCTTAAAATTGATTTAAATAAAGCTCCGGATATAGCACAAACAATTGCAGTAACTTGTTTTGGATTAGAAATTTCTTGTGAATTATCGGGCTTACATACTTTAAAGATTAAAGAAACAGATCGACTGGAGGCCCTTCATACAGAGCTTGCAAAATTAGGGGCTAATATATCGGTTACTCCCAACAGCCTTCATCTAAAAAGAAGTACAGAAATGATTGCTAATGTTTCAATAGAGACCTATAACGACCATAGAATGGCAATGGCATTTGCCCCTTTAGCAATTAAAATTCCTATTGAAATTTTAGATGCAGATGTAGTTACAAAATCATATCGTAATTTTTGGAGAGATATAGAGAAAATAGGTTTTCAATTCAATAAAGTATAAATTAAATAGTCAAATACTTGACATCCCCTTAGTTCAAATCGTATATTTGCCGCCGTTACCCTTAAACTACATTTGTAATTCATCTTTTTTGTGAGTGCTAAGTCATTTAATATTACTAGATAAACTACTCATGAATTTTTAAAAAAATAATACTAAGGACACATGAAATTATCCCATTTTAACTTTGAATTGCCAGATGAACTATTGGCAGAATATCCAGCTGAACACAGAGATGAATCTCGTTTAATGGTTTTAAATCGTAAAGATCAGACCATAGAACACAAAACGTTCAAAGACGTCATCAATTACTTTGATGAAGGTGATGTTTTGATGTTAAACAACACTAAAGTTTTTCCTGCTAGAATGTATGGAAATAAAGAAAAAACTGGAGCTAGGATTGAAGTATTTTTATTGAGAGAATTAAATGCTGAAAATAGATTATGGGATGTTTTAGTAGATCCAGCTAGGAAAATCAGAATTGGGAATAAATTATTTTTTGGAGAAGATGATAGTCTAGTTGCAGAGGTTATTGATAACACTACTTCAAGAGGCCGTACCCTTCGTTTTTTATATGATGGAGATTATGAGGAATTTAGAGAGAAATTATTAGAATTAGGTGAGACGCCATTACCAAAATATATAAAGAGAGGTGTAGAGCCCTCTGACAAAGAACGCTATCAAACAATATTTGCAAAAAATGAAGGAGCTGTTGCAGCTCCGACTGCAGGGTTACATTTTTCCAAACACTTAATGAAACGTTTAGAAATTAAAGGGGTAGATTTTGGTGAATTAACACTTCATGTTGGTCTTGGAACTTTTAGCCCAGTTGAAGTTGAAGATTTATCAAAACACAAAACAGATTCTGAGCAAATTATTATTCCTTCAGGAACAGCCCAGTTAATTAATGACGCTATTGCAAATAAGAGGAGAATTTGTGCCGTAGGAACTACTGTAATGCGTGCTGTTGAATCTTCTGTATCTGCAAGTGCAAGATTAAATAGTTATACAGGTTGGACTAATAAATTTATTTTTCCGCCGTATGATTTTAGCATTGCAAATTCTATGATTACAAATTTTCATTCACCAAAATCTACATTAATGATGATGGCTGCTGCTTTTGCAGGATATGATTTTTTAATGGAAGCTTATAAAATAGCTGTTAAAGAAGAGTATAAGTTTCATACTTATGGTGACGCAATGTTGATTATTTAGTGCAGATAAAAATTATAAAATCAAAAGCCTCATAGCCATGCTATGAGGTTTTTGTATTTTTGTGTAATTATTTGAGGAGAACTTAAATCGTATACTCAAATACCTTATAAATTATAGATGAATCCAAAGAAAAAAGACATTCGATCTTTAACAAAAGAGCAGTTGAGAAACTTCTTTGTAGAAAATGGAGATAAAGCTTTTCGAGGAAATCAAGTATTTGAATGGTTATGGAGTAAATCCCTTCACGATTTTGATGCCATGACCAATATTTCTATAGAAACAAGAGAAATATTGAAAGAAAACTTTGTTATTAATCATATAGAAGTAGATTCAATGCAACGAAGTAAAGATGGAACCATAAAGAATGGAATTCGTTTGCATGATGGTTTTATTGTAGAATCTGTTTTAATCCCTACAGAAAAAAGAACTACAGCTTGTGTCTCAAGCCAGGTTGGTTGTAGTTTAGATTGTAGATTTTGTGCTACTTCAAGATTAAAAAGAATGAGAAACTTGAATCCTGATGAAATTTATGATCAAGTTGTGGCGATAGACAAACAGAGTAAATTATATCACAATCGTAAACTATCTAACATTGTATTTATGGGTATGGGAGAACCTTTGATGAATTACAATAATGTAATCAAGTCAATTGATAAAATAACATCTCCTGAAGGTCTTGGAATGTCTTCTAAACGAATTACGTTATCCACTTCTGGTATTCCAAAAATTATTAAAAAAATGGCTGATGATCAGGTGAAATTTAATTTAGCGGTTTCTTTACATTCAGCGATAGATAGCATAAGAACATCTATTATGCCATTTAACGAAACATTTCCATTAAAAGATTTGGGAGACTCTTTAGTGTATTGGTTTGAAAAAACACAACGAGTGGTTACCTATGAATATATTGTTTGGGATGGAATTAACGATAAAAAAGAGGATATTAAAGCACTAATTAATTTCTGTAAACTAATTCCGTGTAAAGTTAATTTAATTGAATATAACCCCATAGATGATGGAGAGTTTCAACAAGCTACTTCAAGAGCTATAGATAACTATATATCTAACCTTGAAATGCATGATATTGTTGTAAACGTGAGAAGATCTAGAGGAAAAGATATAGACGCAGCTTGTGGTCAGTTAGCCAATAAATCGTAATCTAATTTTTAGTTACTTTTTATGAAATTATAGTATTAATGAAGATTGTTGAGGAAATAAAAAAACCCATTCAAAAAGAGATGGAACGCTTTGAAGAAAAGTTCAAAGATTCCATGATTTCTAAGGTCCCCTTGCTTAATAGAATTACCTATTATATCGTTAGAAGGAAAGGAAAACAAATGCGCCCAATGTTTGTTTTCTTGGTTGCTAAGATGGTTTCTAATGGAGGCTTTGATCAACGAACGTATAGAGGAGCTTCTATAGTAGAATTAATACATACTGCAACTCTTGTTCATGACGATATCGTAGATGATAGTAATAGAAGGAGAGGTTTTTTCTCTATTAACGCGTTATGGAAAAATAAAATTGCAGTTTTAGTAGGAGATTATTTGTTGTCTAAAGGATTATTACTCTCCATAGACAATGAAGACTTTGATCTGTTAAAGCTAATATCTATAGCCGTTAGAGAAATGAGTGAAGGAGAATTGCTTCAAATAGAAAAAGCTAGAAAACTAGATATTACTGAAGATGTTTACTATGAAATTATTCGTCAGAAAACAGCCACATTAATTGCTGCTTGTTGTGGAATTGGAGCAGCATCAGTTGGAGCCAATCAAGATACAGTTCAACAAATGAGAAAACTTGGGCAGTATATTGGGATGGCATTTCAAATTAAAGATGATTTATTTGACTATTCTGAAGAAAAAATTGGAAAACCTACTGGAATAGATATTAAGGAACAAAAAATGACTTTACCTTTAATTTACACCTTAAATACTTGCTCCAAAAAAGATAGGGCCTGGTTAATTAATTCTATTAAAAAGCACAACAAAGAAAAAAAACGAGTAAGAGAGGTTATTACTTTTGTAAAAAAAAGTGGAGGTATCGAGTACACCATAAAAAAAATGGTTGATTATAAAACGAAGGCATTATCAATTTTAGAGAATTTCCAAGATTCTGATTATAAGACGTCATTAATTAAGATGATCAACTACGTAGTAGAAAGAAAGATTTAGAGGCTTAATAATTCTTCAATAAAATCTCTCTTATTAGATAACCTTGGCACTTTGTGTTGTCCTCCTAATTTTCCTTTTTTCTTTAACCAAGCATAAAATAATCCTTTTTTCACACTGTGAATTTCTGGCATTACTAATGTCATATTATTATAGCGTTTAGCCTCATAATCTGAATTAATTGATTTTAGAGCGTTGTCTAGTAATTCTGTAAAATATTTTAAATTTTGTGGAGCTTTTGCAAATTCAATTACCCATTCATGGCTACCTTGTTTATTTCCATCCATAAATATTGGTCCAACTGTATAATCAGTAATTGTTGAATTTGTTTTTTTACAAGCTAGCTTCAAAGCTTCTTCAGCATTTTCAATAATAAGTTCCTCTCCAAATACATTGATATGATGTTTGGTTCTTCCAGTAATTCTAATTTTGTAAGGACTTAAAGAGGTAAACTTAACTGTATCACCTATTAAATAACGCCACAATCCACCATTAGTAGATATTACAACAGCATAATTCTCCCCTTTTTTTACTTGAGATAAAGGAATTGCTTTAGAGTTTTCTCCACAATATTCACTCATAGGGATAAATTCATAAAATATTCCATAGTCAAGCATTAAAAGTAGATCTAGACTACCATTCACATCTTGTAAGGCAAAAAATCCCTCAGAAGCATTATAGGTTTCATAATATTTAAAGTCTTTTTTGGGAATAAGTTTTCTGTACTGCTCTCTATAAGGATTAAAGTTAACACCTCCGTGAAAATAAACTTCTAAATTAGGCCAAACCTCTAGAATATTATTTTTACCTGTTTTTTCTAAAACTCTATTTAATAATACTAACATCCATGAGGGAACTCCAACTAAACTTGTAATGTCTTCATGAATAGTTTCATTAATTATTGCCTCCATTTTTGTTTCCCACTCACTCATTAAAGCTGTTTCTTGACTTGGAGCTGAACTAAAATCAGCCCAAAAAGGCATATTTTCTATAATTATAGCAGATAAATCTCCAAAATAAGAATTGTTGTCTTCATAAACAGCATTACTACCACCCAACCGAAGTGCTTTTCCATTAAACAAAGTAGTTTCTTCGTTATTGTTAATATATAGACACAACATGTCTTTCCCAGCCTTTAAATGACAATTTTCAATTGCTTCAACACTTACAGGAATAAATTTACTTTTAGCATTGGTTGTTCCACTAGATTTTGCAAACCATTTAATTTTGGTGGGCCAAAATAAATTTTGTTCACCTTTTCTGCAGCGTTCAATTAAGGGTTCTATACTTTCGTATTGCTGAATCGGAACCTTAGTTGCAAAATCTGTGTAGTTGTTAATAGCAGAAAAATTAGATTTTTTTCCAAATTCAGTGTTTTTAGCAAATTGAATTAAACGAAATAATAATTCCTGCTGAACATCAATAGGGTATTTAATGAACAACTCCATTTGATGTTTTCTCTTCTTGAGAAACCACGATATAATAGAATTAACAAATGGAATTGCCATGGTGATTCAGAGTTTAATAAAATGATTTTTCCGTAAGTTTGTTAGATACTTACTATACAGAGTTAAAAATAGAAAAATATTTTAGATGCTATACCAAGGAGTTTTAAAAAAAATGCTTACCGAAAGTAATGATACAATCCAATATTATTTAGATCTTGAATCAGACTTTATTAATGTTAATCAGCTGTTAAACAAAAACTTAAACTTTAAATTTTTAAAATACAGTTGTATGAATTGTTATTCAGACAAAGAAATTTATCGTCAAGGATTTTGTAAATCATGTTTTTTTGAAACACCAAGTGCTGGAGATTGGATTATGAGACCTGAATTAAGTACAGCTCATTTAGGAAAGGAAGATCGAGATTTAGCTTATGAAAAATCTGTACAACTTCAACCTCATATCGTCTATTTAGCTAACTCTAGCAATGTAAAAGTTGGTGTAACAAGGAAGCAACAAGTACCAACACGATGGATAGATCAAGGAGCTCATGAAGCTATAGAAATAGTAGAAGTTCCTAATAGATACTTAGCAGGTATAACTGAAGTAGCACTTAAAAATCATGTTGCTGATAAAACTAATTGGAGAAAAATGTTAAAAAATGACATTGAAAAGGCAGATTTAAAAGAATGGCAAAATAAATTACGCCCGTTCATCCCAGAGGAAGCAAGAGAATTTTTTATTGAAAATAACTCTTTAACCTCAATTAATTTTCCTGTACATCAATATCCAGAAAAACCTAAAAGCTTAAATATTGTAAAAGATCAACATTATTCTGGAAAATTAGTAGGAATAAAAGGACAATATTTAATTTTTGAAGACCAAACAGTATTTAATATTAGATCAAATGAGGGTATTGTTGTAGAATTGAATATTAATTAGTATCAAAAAAATACCTAATCATGAATACATCTAACTTCCTTAAAGTAGCTTTGGCTCAAATATCTCCTGTTTGGTTAGATAAAAAACAGACCATTGAAAAAATTAAAAATACTATTGAAGATGCTTCAAAAGAAAAAGCAGAGTTAATTGTTTTCGGTGAAGGATTACTTCCAGGTTACCCTTTTTGGATTGGATTAACTGATGGTGCTTCATGGAATTCTTCTATTCAAAAGCAAATTCATGCTCATTATGTACAAAATTCAATTACCATTGAAAAAGGAGAATTAGATACGATATGCAATCTTGCAAAAGAACATCATATGGCCATATATCTAGGAATAATTGAACGTGCTCAGAATAGAGGAGGTCACAGTATTTACGCATCTTTGGTATATATAAATCAAGAAGGAATCATTAAGTCAGTACATAGAAAATTACAGCCAACTTATGATGAACGCCTAACTTGGGCGCCAGGGGATGGTCATGGATTACAGGTTCATCCTTTAAAAAACTTTACCATTGGTGGTTTAAATTGTTGGGAGAATTGGATGCCTCTGCCTAGAGCTGCATTGTATGGTCAGGGAGAGGATTTACATGTTGCGGTGTGGCCAGGAAGTGATCATAACACAAAGGATATTACTCGCTTTATTGCAAGAGAATCTCGGTCATTTGTAATTTCTGTTTCTAGTTTAATGCAAAAATCAAATTTTCCAAAGGAGACTCCACATTTTGATAAAATTATAAAAGCTGCTCCTGAAATTTTAGTGAATGGAGGCTCATGTATAGCTGGGCCAGATGGAGAATGGATTATGGAACCGGTAATAAATAAGGAAGGTATTTTTTATGAAACTCTAGATTTTTCTAAAGTCTTAGAAGAGCGTCAAAATTTTGATGTTGTTGGGCATTACTCAAGACCAGATATTACTAAATTACATGTAAATAGAGATCGACAGAGTACAGTTTCTTTTGATGATTAATTTATATGAGATTTAATTACTTGTTCTATAATTTTCTCAACACCTAAATTAGAGTTACTTTCTGTAATATAACGGGCAGTTTTCTTAACTTTCTCATGAGCATTTTTCATAGCAAAGCTAAAAGTTGCTGCCTTCAGCATTTCTAAATCATTTAAATAATCTCCAAAAACCATCGTTTGCTCGGGTTTGATATTCATCTTCTCTTGTAAAAATTTGACAGCGGTCCCTTTATTTGAATTGAGATTAGAAATGTCTAACCAGTTTTTTCCTGAGATTTTTAATAAATAAATATCTTCAAATTGTTTTACTAAAGGATAAATAAATTGTTCTGATGATTCAGAATGGTACAATGCAATTTTAATAATTGGATTATGATGTGGAATAGAGGTTAAGTCTTCAACTATTTCGTGAGCATTATAATATTCTTGAAACATCCTAATAAAATTAAGGTCTTTAGATTCCACAAAAGCTTTATTTTCACCACATAAAATAATAAAGGTATTTTTTATTTGCCTCAAAGTAGGGATTAACTCAACAACTTTTTGTGGTTCGAATGTTTGTAAAAGAAGTGTTTCATTTTCTTTTTTTATTACCCCACCATTTTCACCAACAATGGTAATCTCATTCTTTATGGAATGAAGTTTCTGAGCAATACTATTATACTGTCTTCCACTTGCAGCTACAAAATGAATATTTAGTGCTTTAAGTTTCTCAAACTGTTCAAAAAATAGAGTACTTACTTCTTCTTCAGAATTGAGTAAGGTTCCATCCATGTCCGAAACAATTAGTTTTACATTTGATAAATTCATTTTAAATATTTTGTTTTAAAAGTGAGCGATATAATATAATAAAAACACTTACAATAGTTTATTTAATTGATAAAGTACTTCTTTTTTGTTGAATAATTTCCCAACATAAATAACCATACACAACAAGGTATTCAAAAACCATAAGCCAAATATTTTCTTGCCATGGGTTGTTGGCGTATGCTTGATAAGATAAAACAATTACAAAACTCCATATAATTGGAAATCTGTAGTTGGTAAAAACAGACAAGATAACCAATGTTGCCAAATACCACGGGTGCATTGTAGTTGTTGTAAAATAGTAAAAAGAAATTGCCATGAGTAAGGCAGTTATAAGTTGTTGAGGTGATTTATTTTTTCTAAAAAAAGTTATAATTAATATAACAACGAATACTAGTACAGGAATTATTTTTCCAATAATAGCAATTTCGTTATAGCCTCTAAAAAGTGTTCCTAGTTCTCTGGCGATGTAATATAAACTTGCATTAAATTCAAATTTTTGAAACCATAATCCTATAGACTCCGAGTAGTTATTTACTAAATTTGATGATAAGAATGGAAGAAATAGCACTATATTTAATAGCATAACTATGGCTCCAAAAGACAAAAATTTAATAACACTTTTCCAGTTATTTTTTTTCATAAACCATTGATAGAATAAGGGTAATAATAATAAAGGAATTAGTTTTACAGCAACAGAAAGACCAAAGTTTAGCGCAGCTAAACCCCATTTATTTTGAAGTAATAAATATAAACTCCAAACCAAGAAAAAAATCATCACAGACTCAAAATGTAAGTTTCCTGTCAACTCAATGATAATAAATGGGTTTAAAGCATACAAAAAGATATTATGAATAGGTAATTTTAGTTTTTCTAGTATTTTTTTTCCAAAATAAATAATTCCGATATCTGCTAAAATAATTTGTAATCGTAATACAACAATAGATCCAATAATACTTGAATTAGCAAATAAGGCAGCAATCAAGAAATTTAACTGATTAATAGGGGGGTAGTTTGTGTAATGACTTCCATTTAAAGATCCCATCCCTGAATACAAATCAATGGCTTGATGAATCGGTAAGCTTCCTTCATTTATAAAAGTTTCTGGTAAGTAAAGATAGGGGTTTAGCCCTTTTAAAATCATCCTTCCATCCCATATAAATCTATAAAAATCTTGTGATAAATTTGGAACAGCAATCAAGAAAATTAACCTAAATAGAATGGCAATAACTACCAAAAATGTAAAATTATTTCTCTCTTTTTTAATGAAGTATAAAAAAGGAATAAATAAAATAATATACTGGGCTATTAGTTGTAAAAAGTTTGTTCTGTCTAGGCTGTAAGCCATCAAAAAATAAAACAAAACACTAAGAATAGAAAGTAAAATTGTTTTATTTTTTTGTTGAAGTAACATAGGGTTAAGCTCTAGAAAAAATTGACTTCCAAAAAACATACCCAAAACCAAGAAATAACATCATATGAAAAGGAAATAATCCAAAGTCACCCCCTTGATTTCCCACAACAAATGCACTATACATACCAAAGGCAAAATATAGGGTCAAAATCCCCTCAGCAATAGTATTCATAGCGATTTTTTTGTGAATATATATGTTTTTTTTCCAAGTATCTTTTAGGGTTTTAATATTAAATTTTGGGGTTCTTATAAAATCACTTTTTTTTCCAAAATGTCCTTCTAAAACTGCAATACTATTGTGAAATGAAAACCCCATAGCAATAGAAAAGAATGTAAAAAAAGTCCAAGTATATTTAAAAAAACTTTTAATACCACCACCATAGCTCTTCTTATACATATACCAGTAGCATATAAAGAAAATTAATGAGCTAACAATAAAAAAGCTTATCATGTAGAAATAAGATTTTAAGTAAGGGTATTCGTTTTTGATGTATAGCATTGGAATGCTCAAAACAGCAACTATTAAAATCATTAAAAACATAGAACTGTTTAATAAATGTAATACACTATGAATTTTTGTTTTTAATGAAATATTTTTGTTTAATAAAATACGTTTTATCATTTTTTGGAAGTTTTCAGCCCCTCCTTTATTCCATCGAAATTGTTGAGATTTTGCTGCACTAATAATTACAGGTAATTCAGCAGGTGTTTTTACATGCTCCAAATATTTAAACTTCCATTTTTTTAATTGAGCTCTATAACTTAAGTCTAAATCTTCAGTTAAGGTATCTCCTTCCCAGTTTCCTGCATCTAAAATACATTCTTTACGCCATACACCAGCAGTTCCATTAAAATTAATAAAATGTCCTTTAGTATTTCTACCAACTTGCTCTAGTGTAAAATGGGCATCTAAAGCAAAAGCTTGTATTTTAGTTAAAGTAGAATAATTTTTATTAATATGACCCCATCGGGTTTGAACAACTCCAATATTATTGTCTTTAAAATAGGGGATGGTTTGTAATAACCAATCTTTTTGTGGTAAGAAATCTGCATCAAAAATCGCAATAAATTCACCTTTTGCAATTTCTAAACCTTCTTTTAAAGCACCAGCTTTAAAACCTTTTCTATTAGTTCTTCGAATATGTTGAATATTTATTCCTCTCTTTTGTAGCTCTTTAATTTGTGTGATGGTGGAGCTCACAGATTGGTCTGTAGAGTCATCTAAAACTTGTATTTCTAGTTTTTCTTCAGGGTAGTCTAATGTTACTATATTATTTAACAAACGGTCCATCACATACATTTCATTATATACAGGAAGTTGGATGGTTACAAAAGGAACTTCTTTATTGTTTTTTAAATTAAATTTAGGTGAAGTGTCTTTTTTTTTTTTGGCGCTTTTATAGTTAAATAGCAAATTCAATTGGGCTATAGCATACATGAAGATAAGAATGAGTGCTAAAGAATATATGGTAATAATGATGTATTCTAAAATCATTATTTTAAACTGTATTTAAAGATCCAACCTAAAATTTTTATACCAGCAAATATAGTCCCTTTTAGGGTTCCAGATACTTTAGAAACACCAATTCTATTTCTATATTTCACCGGAATTTCTGTATACGAAAGTTTTTGTTTAATTGCTTTTAATTGCATTTCAACTGTCCATCCATAGGTTTTGTCTTCCATTTCTAGTTGAATTAATTTCTTATATTTTATAGCCCTAAAAGGACCTAGGTCTGTATACTTTGCACCAAAAAAAACAGTCATTAAAAAAGTAGCTAACCAATTACCAAAAATTTGTTGAGGTGTCATAGAACCTATCTCTCTGTATTTTTTTACACGGGACCCTATTACAAAATCAATTTTGTCATTTAGTATTGGTGCTATAAGCTGAGTTAATTGTTCTGGATAATCAGAATAATCACCATCTAAAAAAACAATAATGTCCGGTAGATGAGAAGCTTCTAGATTAGCAATATAATCCATTCCTTTTAAACACGCATAACCATAACCTTTTCTATACTCTTTTAAAATGGTAGCCCCTGCTTCAGCAGCATTTTGTTCTGTTTTATCTGTTGAGTTATTATTAACAACAATAATTTCATCAACTATTGTTGGAATATCATTAATGACCTTACTAATAGATTTTTCCTCGTTATATGCAGGAATAATAACCTTAATTATTGGATTCATTAACTTAAATTAGTGTATTTATTCAAATATAAATAAAGAAAACAAAAACTTATAATTACGATGTAAAAGTAATTTTAAAAAGAACAATGAATTTAAAAATTAAGGAGTTATTTTTAATTCTTTTTGTTGTTCAGGAACAATATATTTATCAAAATACCAAGAAGACCATTTTTCTAATGTGAAAAAAAGACCCACTCCTAAAATAAGTATTGTTAGACTTAATAGGATTAAATTTTTACGTTTTCTATTTGGGTCTATGGAGCATTGATTTTGTTTTTTCCTGTAGGCATAAATTCCATATACTCCAATTACAACCGCTACACCTCTGAGAATAAATGATCCTGTGCCAGTACTACCATCATCTTCATAGAAAAAATCTGCAAAAGAAATAGCGTAAACACCACCCATAAGACCAAACATAAATAATACAGCAGGAGCTACACAACAAAGTATTCCTGCTAAAGCGGCACTCAATGAGTATTTTAAACCCCATTTGAATAGATTTGGTTCTTTTTTTTCTGACATTTTTTAACTTTTTAAGAATTTAATGAATAGGTTTAATCATTTACAATATAAGCTGTAAATTTAGCAAAACTGATTTCATTTAATTCTTAAAAAAACAATAAATAATAAAAAAGGAGAATGATTAAAAATAAACTCAAAATTATATCATTAATCTTTGCAACAATTTTATTGTTGAGTTGTAAAAATGATAACAAACCAACATTAAACCAATTACCTTCCCTTAAAGGAAAAAATATTTTAATGGTTTATGGAGGCTGGAAGGGGCATCAACCAGCTGTTTTTGTTGCTAAAGTATCAAAATGGTTGGAATCTTCTGGAGCTAAGATTACACTTTCAGATTCTTTGGAAGTATATACCAATAAAAAAATAATGGATGCAACAGATTTAATTATTCAATATTGGACCATGGGAGAAATTACTAAAGAACAGTTTCTTGGCTTAGAGACTGCCATAAAAAAAGGAGTTGGTCTAGCAGGTTGTCACGGTGGTCTTGCAGATTCTTTTAGACAAAATCCTGAATATCAATATATTATTGGCGGGCAATGGGTTGAGCACCCTGGTAAAAAAATTGATTATACAGTTAATATTCTAGATATCAATGATCCAATTTCAGACGGAATTAAAGATTTTGAAATAAAAGATACTGAACAATATTATATGCATGTTGATCCTAATATAAAAGTACTAGCCACCACTAAATTTTCAGATAGCATTCACTTATGGATAAAAGATCGAGTGATGCCAATAGCTTGGAAAACCTATTATGGTGATGGAAGAGTTTTTTATCTTTCTATAGGCCATGACCCAAAAGATTTTGATACTTTAGAAGCAAAAGAACTTCTTTTTAGAGGAATTAGATGGGCTAGTGGAAGTAAATATGAACCCAAAGAAAACACATTAAGTGCAGTTTATGAATAAATAAAAAAGCATAAATGAGATGTTTTTGATTACTTCTTCCCTAATGGATATATTTCTTGATGTAGAAAATTAGTTGGAAAATTTTCATCATTTTCAAATCCTAATTCAATATCTCTTCCGCTAGATGGAATGTAGCTGGTCTTGAAGAGATAATCCCAAATACTTAAAGTTAACCCGAAATTAACACCAAATTTATTTGGAACTTTCTTTCCATGATGCCATATGTGCATTTGAGGATTATTAAAAATATATTTTAAAAATCCTAAAGGAATAAAAATATTACTGTGGTTAAAATGCCCCATAGTTAAAGTGAATAAATGCACTAAAATAAAATCATCAATACCAAAACCAATCAATGCTAGTGGAAGGTACTCTAGAGTTCTATATACAATAGTCTCCATCCAATGATATCTCAGATGTGCTGCAAACCCCATTTCTTTAACAGAGTGATGAACTTTGTGAAAATTCCATAAAAACGGAATACGATGTAATAATCTATGAATGAAATATTGAATAAAATCTCTTGTTAAAAATAAGATGAACAACTGACTCCAATAGGGAAACTTTTCGATGTTAAAAAAAGCTAGATTATCGATTCCGATAGCGATTAATATCTCATTAAAAAATGTAACAGCGACATTAGAAACTGCATTGTAAACAATTAATGAAAACAAGAAAAAATTAAAAAACATATAGAAGCCATCCAGCCAAAAATCTTTTCTGATTTTATTTTGATTTTTTCGCCAAGGAATCAAAATCTCCAAACTCCAAAACACTAATGAAATACCAATTAGCCAATAAAAGTAATTTCCCCAATGAGGATTTAGGATTTCACTGACTAAATATTGTGAATAGCCAGAGAATGAATCTTTTATAATATTTAGGTATGTATCCATTTTAATATGTATTGTTTTTAACAACAACCCCCTCCATCGTAATGAAAAGTAGATTCAGAAAAGTAAATGTCATCTCTATTTAAGTTTTTTAATGCAGCAGCAGTTTTGTCACAGATAGCCAAGGGTTGATTTTTTAATAAAGTATGTCCAGCACCATCATCGAAAAAATCTTTATTACCATAATAAATTGCAGCTTTTCCTGTAAAAACACATGGTCCATCTTTAGGCATTGGATCTTTAATAGCAGCCACTTCAATAGATTCTATATAAATCAATTCCTTAGTAGGGTAATTTTTTGGGTCTAAAATTCTGTAGGGCTTACGTGCTCTAATCTCAATAGTTCCAAAACCAGCATCGGTTAATGCTTTAACATATTTATTAATTGGTAAACTTCCGCTCAAACAAAGCGCACGCAAACGTTCGTCATTTCTTAGTTCGTCATTCATGGGTTGTTCACAAGTTGGATCACTCATTACCAAACGGCCATGGGGTTTTAGTACCCGATACATTTCAGCGATTGCTTTTTTTAAATCATCAGCTTTAAAAATATTAAATAAACAATTTTGAGCAGCTACATCGATGCTGTTATCTTCAACTGGCAGATGCATTGCATCACCTTTTTTTAATTCTACAAAGTCACTCTTGAACCAAGGATTTAAGGTTTCTGCTTCCATAAAGTTTTTGCGAGAAGCTTCTAACATTTCATCAACGACATCAACACCAATCACACCACCTTTAGTTCTGTTGAAATAGGAGAATTGCAGTAATTCCATACCTCCACCAACACCAACATAGAGCATTTTAGGATTGTTGGTTAAATCTCGAGCATGAACTGTACTACCACAACCATAATTCATTTCCTGCATGATACGAGGGATTTTTAAACCAGGTAATTCCCAAATAGGATTTGTAGTGCAGCATAAACCAACATCTGGAGTTAATGCAGCTTCCTTGTATACATTGTGTGTAGTTTCTAAATAACTCATATTCCTTTTATTAATGCTTTAAATAATATGATCATTTTAGGTTCAGCGTTACCTGCTATTTTAATAATTTCCTGAATATTAACAGGGGCTAAATTTTTTGGATCACACTCATCTGTTAATACTGAAATTGCTGAACAGGGTAAATTTAAATGATTGGCAACTATTACTTCTGGTACAGTACTCATCCCAACAGCATCAACTTCTAGAATTTGAAGCATTCTATATTCTGCCCTTGTTTCTAATTGTGGCCCAAAAACACCTGCGTAGACGCCTTCATGTAATTGAATGTTATTTTGTTTGGCTATTAATTTTAGTGAATCATTCATTTTTTTTGAATACGGAGCTAACATATCTACAAAACGCTCCCCAAATTCACCAACTTCAGCAAATGCTAGCGGAGAGTTTCCTTGTAAATTGAGATGGTCATCAATAAGCATTAAATCTCCCTTTTTAAATGAAAGATTTATAGCACCAGCAGCATTAGAAATTAATAAAGAACTAATTCCTAGTTTTTCCATAGTTCTAACTCCATAACTTACTTCCCAGTGACTGTATCCTTCGTAAAGATGAAATCGTCCAGACATGATTATCACTTTTTTTCCAGAAAGAGTTCCATATATTAATTTACCAGAGTGAAATTCAACTGTTGCTTTTGGAAAATGAGGAATATCTGCATAGGCAATTTCCTGTTCAATATCAACTTCATTGATTAATTGATGTAAACCAGTACCAAGTACAATACCAACATTGGGTTTTGTATATCCTTTTGAAATTAAAAAACGAGTAGTTTCTTCTAATTGCTTTATTTTCATTGATACTCCATTTTCAGGTTAAAATATCTTGAGATTTCATTTTTGAGTCTCAGAACTCTCGAGTGTTTAAAGAAATTTAGTAAAAGCAGGGTGATGTTCAATATCTTCAATTACATCAACATCATTTAACATTGGTAACAAATGTACATCAACTTTTTCTAAATCTTTTAAAGTATCTTCTCTAACAGTTGATGTTCCCCAATTTTTATTTTCAAAAATTTTTGGGTATAATTTCTTTAATCCAATTAGATAATAACCTCCATCTGAAGCAGGACCTATGATAACATCATTTTTATCTAATTTTTTGAAAGCTTCATAAATATGACAAGGTTCCAAATCATATAAATCACTTCCAATAAGTAAAACTTTATGATATTTATTTTTAAATGCTGCTTGAAAAGAATTCTTCATTTTTGCTCCTAAATCATCTCCATATTGTACTTCTTTTTTATATGAATTGCTACTCCAAATATCATGCTTAGTAATTTTTTCAGAATAGTAAACTATTTTATCAGAGGTAACTTGTTCAGTAACCTGATTCGTTTTATTTAATAAAAATTTATAAATATCTAATGCAACTTGATCACCTGTAGATTTTGATAAACGTGTTTTTACTTTTCCTAATTCTGGATTTCGGGTAAAAATTATTAAAAGGTTTTTTGAATTCATTAGGTAACTACTCCTTGACAACTACTTCCAGCCCCAGCAGTGCATCCATAACAATGCTGATTGATAATTATATCTCTATCCTGTAAGAGTTTCTCGTTATACTCCGTTATGTGCTTTACTTTACTTTTTACTTTTAAGTTGAGCATTTGATTAAAATCGCAATCAAAAAGCCACCCTTCCCAGCTAACAGAAAGTGTATTGGTGCACATCACATTCTCTAAAGCAGCGGGGTTAAATGCCTCTACTAATGAATACATATAATCTTCATAATTTTCTGAAGCAATTAAATATTCTAAAAATCTACTAATAGGTAAATTTGTTATGGCAAATAAAGAATTAAAATCAATGTTAAATTCTTCTTTAAGCTCCTTTTTGAAATCATTTTCCAAAGCCTTTTGGTTTCCTGGTAAAAAAGCGCCTGAAGGGTTGTAAACCAAATCGAGTTTTAAGTTACTTCCAGGAATTCCATAACCTACAGCATTTAATTCCTGAAGTGCTTTGATAGATTTGTCAAAAACCCCATTCCCACGTTGCTTGTCTGTTTTACCTCTTGTCCAATGTGGCATTGAGCTTACAACATGAATATTATGTTTTTTAAAAAAATTAGGCAAATCATAGAATTTTTTATTAGCTCTTATAATTGTTAGGTTAGATCGAACGATAAAATCGTTGACACCTAGCTTAACAGCTTCTTCAACAAACCATCTGAAATTTGGGTTCATTTCGGGAGCACCTCCCGTTAAATCAAGTGTATGTGCTCCAGTTTTTTTAATAACATTTAAACACGCTTGCATGGTCTCTTTGGTCATAATTTCTTTTCTATCCGGACCAGCATCAACATGACAATGAGCACAAACTTGATTGCACATGTACCCCAGATTAATTTGTAAAATTTCTAACTTCTTTGGACGAAATGGAAATTGATTTGTAGCAGCTATTTTTTCTGCAAATGTTGGTAATTCTCCATTAGCAAATTGTCCGTTTGATAAAAATTCTAATTGTCTTTCTGTATTGGCTAGATCGTTATTTCTAGCTAAAAGCGATTTTTTAATCATCTCACATTTCCAATTTGTTCACTTTGTTCATCATTTGAACTCCGTGCACCAGAGTAGCGCCACTTTTAATAGCTGCACCTACATGAACAGCCTCCATCATCTCTTCTTTTGTAATCCCTCGTTGTAAACTGTCTTTTGTATAGGCATCTATACAATACGGGCATTG
>CALKFR010000011.1 GCA_938084555.1 uncultured Flavobacteriaceae bacterium
CCTGTAAGAATACCAGGAAAATTAAAGGCTGTTAAAGGAATTGGTTGGTATATTGAAGAATATGGCATTGCGCAAATTTCTTATAATTTAACCAACATTTCAATTACCTCGATGCACAAGGCTTTTGACGAAACATGTAAAGCTGCTGATCAGAGAGGTATTAGAGTAACTGGTTCTGAATTAGTCGGTTTAGTTCCTTTACAGGCCATGTTGGATGCTGCTGATTATTTTTTATTAAAGCAGAAGCGGTCTCTTGGAATAAGCGAAGCTGATAAAATTAAAATAGCTGTAAAATCACTTGGTTTAGATGATTTAAAGCCGTTTAATCCAGATGAGAGAATTATAGAATATGTAATGAGTGCTAACCTTGATAAGAAGTTAGTAGATTTTACTGTTAAGGGGTTTGCAGATGAAACTGCATCAGAATCAATGGCTCCAGGAGGTGGATCTATTTCAGCTTACGTTGGAGCTCTAGGAGTATCATTAGGAACTATGGTTGCAAATTTATCAGCACATAAACCAGGATGGGATGAAAAATGGGAATTTTATTCCAAATGGGCAGAAAAAGGGCAACACTATAAAAAGGAATTACTCTTCTTAGTAGATGAAGACACCAATGCTTTTAATAAAATAATTGATGGTTTTCGTATGCCTAAATCAACACCAGAGGAAGTTAAAATAAGAAAAGAAGCTATTGAAAATGCCACTAAATATGCTACAGAAATTCCTTTTAAAGTAATGGAGACTGCTTACAATTCAATGGAAGTTATGTTGGCTATGGCAAAAGAAGGTATACAAAACTCTTTGTCAGATGCAGGTGTTGGAGCATTATGTGCCAGAACAGCTGTAGTTGGTGCATATTTTAATGTTAGAATCAATGCAAAAGATATCAAGGATAGATCATTTGCTGAAGAAATTCTTTCTAAGGCAAAGGAAATCTATGAGAAAACCAAGGTTTTAGAAAATAAAATGATTCAACTGATAGATTCTAATATATAAATGAAATCTTCATTAAAAATAATTTCGTTTGAAGAAATCTATGCAAAAGCATTCTATCAATTAAATATAGAATGGTTAGAAACTTTTTTCTATGTTGAAGATTTTGATAGAGAAGTTTTGAGTAATCCTAATAAATATATTATTGAAAAAGGGGGATATATCTTTTTTTTATTAGAAAACACAATGGTTATTGGAACTGTAGCTTTAATGAAAAAAAAAGAAAAGGTTTATGAACTTACAAAAATGGCTATAATACCTGAAAAAAGAGGTAAGAAAATGGGTCAATATTTAATGGAACATTGTATTGATTTTGCACTAAATAAGCAGTTAAATAAATTAATTTTATATTCAAATACTCTACTTGAAAATGCAATTCATATTTATAAGAAAATAGGGTTTAAAGAAATTCCAGTAGAAAAAGATTGCCCCTATAAACGAAGTAATATTAAAATGGAATTACTATTAGTTGAAAATAATTAGTTTATAAAAGTATTGTTATGAAAAAAAAGTTTTTTTTATTGTTTTCTCTATTTGTTACTTTAAACATTTTATCACAACAAAAGATTGCTTTAAAAGGTATTATTCTTGACCAAGACAACCTTCCTATACCCTATGCAAGTATAGGTATTATTAATAAGAACATTGGAACAACATCAACAGAAGAGGGATCATTTAATTTTATAGTTACCAATAAAGAAATAAATGATCATTTAGAAATTTCGTCTATTGGTTATCAAACTTATAAAATTATAATTGCCGATTTTTTATCTCAAAAAAATAAAACAATTATTCTAAAAGAAAAAACAACAGAACTTTCTGAAATTTCAATAATGACCACTGAGGATTATGTAAAAAAGGCTTTAAAAAACTTGAAAAATAATTCTATAAGTAAAAATCACCAATTAAAAATTTTATATAGACGCTGGTCTGTTGAAGATAATATTTGCCGTTTCTATATTGAGCATTTTATGAATGTAATAGACAGAGGACCTGCTTCATATATCACTAAATATTCTATAGAGGAAAGTAGAAAATCTTCGGAATATAGATTTGTTAAAAACTTACAAAATAGACATGCAATTGAATATATGGAATTAAATAATCCTTTAAGAAAAGGAATTTATTATGGAGATTATAAATGGAAAAAAATTAAAAATTCTAGTTATGATGGTGAAGATATTAATATTATTGAAGGACTAAATAATACCAGTACTCTAAGATTATACATTGGTTATGATACATTTAAAATCTACAAATTAGAAATTACAAGAAATCCTCCAAAAATAGGAAAGTACTTATACTCACTATATTTATATAAAAAAAATAAAGAGGGCAAGTTATATCTTAGTTATCATAATAGAGAGTGGAAAGGTTCAGGTAAGGTATCTGAAAATGTGAAACGAATTTTATTAAAACAAAAACAAATAACAGGAAATTATATTCCTGTAGCCTTTAGACACGAGGTTTTTGTATTAGAATTAGAAGAAGACAAAAATAGATTTGAAAAATATAAAACTATAGAGGAAATGGATATGACACTTTATGACATTCCTTACAATAAATATTTTTGGGACAATGTAAGTTTACCTCCAGAAACACTATTTTATAAAAAAAACATTGGTGAACTCGAATCTTTATTTAATGTACCTATTGAAGATCAGTTTAAGTATTCTAATCAATAAATTAGTAGGTCTAGTTATTAGATAGATAAAGATTATAAAAAGCTCTCTATAGCTAAATCATAACTTTTTAGACCAAAACCAAAAATAACTCCTTTTGCATTTGCGGCAATATAACTTTTGTGTCTAAATTCTTCTCTAGCATGAACATTTGAGATGTGTACTTCAATAACTGGAGTGTTAATTGCTTTTACGGCGTCTCCAATACCAACAGAGGTATGTGTGTAAGCGGCAGCATTTAAAATTATCCCATCATAATTGAAACCAACTTCATGAAGTTTATCTATAATTTCTCCTTCAATATTGGACTGAAAATAATATAAATCTAAAGCTGAGAATTTATTTTGGAGCGCTTTAAAATAATCCTCAAAAGAATGTGAACCATATATTTCAGGTTCTCTTTTACCTAATAAATTTAAATTAGGGCCATTAATTATCAAAACTTTCATACAGCAAAAATACAATTAATTTTGCATAAAAAAAGGGAGCTTTTGAGCTCCCTTTATATATTATAGTATCAAAATTAAAAACTGTAATTAAGTCCAATTTGAAGAATATTTAATTTAAATGTTGCATCACCAACATCTTCTCCCATATCATCAAGCCTATCAAAACCAAAGGAATATCTTGCTCCTAGAGATATATTATCTGAAACATCAATACCTAATCCTAGCCCAAGACCCAAACCAAGTTTATTAATACTCTCTAAATCCTCTTCAATAATATAGTCAAATTGTGGGCCAGCCATCAAATTAAAGTTTTCAGTTACATGAAATTTCATCATCAAAGGAATAATAATCAAATCAGTAGATTCTCCTTCATCAGTTATTGAAGAGTACTGAAGTTCGGGTTGAATACTAAAAGTTTCTGTGACTGAAAATTCTGCAAAAACTCCTAAAAAGAATCCTGATGAGTCAGATGAGATATCCTCACCACCTCCAGATACTTTACCAGTTACTGATTGGTAACCTGCAGTTGCACCAAATTTTGAATCTTGAGCATTAGCAGAAAAACAAAAAGAAACTAATGCAATCGATAATAATAATTTTTTCATAATAAAAAGTATTTAAATTTAATTAATTGTAAATAAATATAGTGAAAAATAATGAATTTTAAAAAAAAAGTAATTATGTGGGTTTTATTTGATTCTAATTAATTATTAATTATCAACATTAGTGTCAAAAAAAAAGTGGACTATAAAGTCCACTTTTTATCATATTTAGAATATAATTGCTTCTAAAACTGGTAGGCTAATCCTAGACCAAAACTAGAAATACTTCCATCGTCTGAAATCGTAGAATAATTTAGATTAAATGAGGTTTTGTCTCCAACAGCATAAGTTATATTTGGTCTCAAATAAAAACCACCACCTATACCTTCAGGTGACAATCCTATTCCATATCCTACATCCGATCCAACAGTAAGTTTATCTGATACACTATAATTTAAAACTGTTGCAATTGGAAGCCATGAGTAGTTTCCTAAATCTAACTCACCCAATTCATCCAAATCAATGGTTTTACCAGAAAAAACCAAGTAACTAGCAGATAAACCAAATTTAAAATCTGATTCTGATCCAAACATATAAGTTCCGCTAAAATTGTATGAGGTAGAAGTAATATCTCCGGCATCACCGGTAGGTACTCCTACTCCTGCACCTAACGAAAATTGAGCATTAGCAGTTAAACAAAAAGTTACTAAAGCAAACGATAATAATAATTTTTTCATTTTGATAAAGTTTTAGTTAATAGATTTAAATATAGTAAGAAAAAATTAATTTCAGAAAAGGATTAAATTACGGTGGACTTACTTAAGTATTAAATTTAAAATTATCTTATCTTCATTTCATGAAATGGAATGAATCAATTTTAGATTATGGTCACTACTTAAAAATAGAAAGAGGGCTTTCTTCCCATACCATACAAAACTATATTAGAGATGTAAAAAAACTTATCTCCTTTATAGATAAAAAGAAAATATCTAGTTCACCAATAGCTATAAAAGACGAATTAATTCAACAATTTATTTATGAAATAGCAAAAGAAATAAGTCCAAGAAGTCAAGCAAGAATAATATCCGGATTGCGAAGTTATTTTAACTATTTAATTTTTGAAAACTACAGATCATCTAATCCTACTGATTTAATTGAAACACCAAAAATTGGTGTAAAATTACCAGATACCCTATCAGAACAAGAAATTAATAACTTAATTTCTGCAATAGATCTTAGTAAATCAGAAGGAGAAAGAAATAGAGCAATTCTAGAAACTATGTATAGTTGTGGCTTGAGGGTTAGTGAATTAATTCACTTAAAAATTTCAGATTTATTCTTTGATGAAGGTTTTATAAAAATAGTGGGTAAAGGAAATAAAGAACGTTTTGTACCCATTCACTTTAGCGCTCAAAAATATATAATTCTGTACATGAATGAAATTCGAACACAGCTAACAATTAAAAAGGGTTTTGAAGATACCTTATTTTTAAATAGACGTGGAAAATCATTGTCTAGACAAATGATCTTTATGATTTTAAAAGATCTTGCTATTAAAATAGAGTTAAACAAAAAAATTAGCCCACATACTTTCAGACATTCTTTTGCGACACATCTTTTAAAAAATGGTGCTGACTTGAGAGCTATTCAACAAATGTTAGGACACGAAAGCATCACCACTACAGAGGTTTATGTTCACTTAGATACTAGTTATTTGAAAGAAATTGTAGAGAAATATCACCCAATAAAATCTTAAAAAATCCCATTGTTAAACTTTAGTGTTTAACAATGGGAATATATTTATATGAGAACCTAATTATTTAGCTACGTTTACTGCTCTTGTTTCTCTTATTACAGTAACTTTTACTTGACCTGGATAAGTCATGTCATTTTGTATTTTTTGACTAATACTAAAGGATAATTCCGCTGCTTTGGTATCATTTACTTTTCCACTTTCAACCATAACTCGTAATTCACGCCCTGCTTGAATGGCATAAGCCTTTTGAACACCTGAAAAACCAAAGGCAATATCCTCTAGGTCTTTAAGACGTTGAATATAAGAATCTAGAACCTGTCTTCTTGCTCCAGGTCTTGCTCCAGAGATCGCATCACAAACTTGAACTATTGGTGCAAATAATGTTTTCATTTCTATTTCGTCATGGTGAGCTCCAATAGCATTACATACATCTTTTTTCTCCCCATATTTTTCCGCCCATTCCATTCCTAATAGTGCATGTGGTAATTCACTTTCAGCATCTGGCACTTTACCAATGTCATGAAGTAATCCAGCCCTTTTAGCTATTTTTGAATTTAAACCTAATTCAGAAGCCATAATACCACATAGATTAGCAACTTCTCTTGAATGTTGAAGTAAATTTTGACCATAAGAAGATCTATATTTCATTCTTCCTACGGTTTTAATAAGTTCTGGGTGCAATCCATGAATCCCTAAATCTATAACCGTTCGTTTCCCAACTTCTATAATCTCTTGAGTAATTTGCTTTTCAGTTTTAGCGACTACTTCTTCAATTCTAGCCGGATGAATTCTTCCGTCAGTAACTAATTTATGCATTGACAGTCTAGCAACCTCTCTTCTTACGGGATCAAAACACGAAAGAATAATAGCCTCTGGAGTATCATCAACAATAATTTCAACACCTGTAGCTGCTTCTAATGCTCTAATATTTCTTCCTTCTCTACCTATAATTCTTCCTTTAACATCATCGGATTCTAAATTAAAAACAGATACACAATTTTCAACAGCTTGTTCAACACCTACTCTTTGTATAGTGCTTAGCACTACTTTTCTTGCTTCCTGTTCTGCAGTAAGTTTAGCTTCTTCAAGTGTATTTTGAACAAATCCCATAGCATCAGATTTAGCCTCATCTTTCAATGAATTTACCAATTCCTTTTTTGCTTCCTCAGCAGAGAAACCTGATATCTGTTCTAAAAGATCTACATGTCTTTTATGAAGTTTTGATACTTCGTCTTCTTTTTTCTCTAGATAGGATAACTTATTGTTATATTCATTTTCTTTTTGTTCTAAAGAATTATTTAAGCTGTTAGTTTTATCAACTTCAGATTGAACTTTAGATTCTTTATCTCTAATTCTTTTCTCAATTTCTGAAATTTTCTTTTCTCTACTTAAAATAACTTTTTCATGCTCAGATTTTAATTCTATAAACTTCTCTTTAGCTTGTAATATTTTTTCTTTTTTTAGTGCTTCTGCTTCTATTTTAGCTTCTTTAATGAGAGATTTTGTCTCTTTTTTTGTAGCATCTAGAATTTTATTTGCTTTCGATTTTTCTGAAAATCTTGCTATTATTAATCCTATTATTATTCCTACTAATCCTGCTAAAGCAGGAAATATCATTTGATCCATAATTTTAATTTGTTTGTACAAAAAGCCTACAGTAGTAAGGTTTATATAAACTCCATTATGACATGTATAGAACTAACTAGTTGATCAAGGATCCTCTTAATAAAGAAATGAATCAATACCTAAGGCTTGCTTTAACAACTAAGACTTGTCCTTCATAATAGTTTCGTGTTGAGTTTATCAAACAAAATAACTAATGTAGGCAGTGTATTATTAAATGTAAGAGTACTTATTCTAAATAATCACTAACCAATTTGGTTAGTTCACTTATTTTATCAAATGCTTCATTATTGGTTTCCTTTGAATCTAAAGAAGATATTTCAAGTTTAGATGCAAATTGTAATGCACACATTGCTAAAACATCTTGTTTATCACTCACAGCGTAATTGTTTTCATAATTACTAATGAGTTGATTAATATTTGCAGCAGCTTTTCTCATTCCTTCCTCTTCAATCGTGTTATTTACACTCAAAGGATAAGATCTTCCAGCTATTACTAAATTAATCTTTAATTTTCCCACAATACAAATAAATTATATTATTCGTTCAACTGAACGATACATTTATCGATTTCTCGAATTAAAGCATTTATTTTAAATTTCGTATCTCTCGTACTATTATTACTACCCTCTATAGTTTTAGCAATCTTTAACAACTTGAATTCTTTTTCTCGTTGTTCTAATAATTGCTTGCTCTCCAAAAGTTGATGATGTAATTTTGATGTATTTTGAAGTAATAATTGATTCTCTTTTAATAAAAAATCATAATTAGAAAGTAAATTTTTTAACTTTATTTCTAATAAATGAACTGCTTCAGTAGTATTACCCATTAAACTTTTAAATGAAAACTATACCTCAAAGTTAACATTCTGTTTTTTAACAAACAACTATTTATGGATTTAATAAAAAAACATAATAAATATTTAAAATTCTTAGTTAATTGATTTAAATAGTTTTCTTAATTTGGTTGAAAATTATTGTAATTTGAAAAAAATCATTTTTTTAATTTTTTTGGTCAATATTTCATCATTTGGTCAGAATAACTATCCAACTAACTATTTTAGAAGTCCTTTAGATATTCCACTCCGACTTGCAGGGACTTTTGGAGAGTTGAGAAACAATCATTTTCATGCCGGAATAGATATAAAAACAAATCGAAGAATAGGTTTACCTGTTTATGCCACAGCAGACGGTTACATTTCAAGAATAAAAGTTGCTGTTTGGGGATATGGAAAGGCAATATACATAAGTCATCCAAACGGTTTTACTACGGTGTATGCACACTTAAATAAGTTTGGTGATGGTATCCAAGAGTATGTTAAAAATGTCCAATATGAAAAGAAGAGCTATGAAACAGGCAATATTTTTCTCAAAGAAAATCAAATTAAAGTAACCAAAGGGCAAATTATTGGCTATTCAGGTAGAACTGGTGGCTTTGTTGCACCACATTTACATTATGAAATAAGAAATACAAAAACAGAAAAAATTATAAATCCGTTATTATTTGGAATAAAAATTCAAGATTCTATCGCTCCAAAAATAAAAAAATTGATAGCATATCCAATGGGTTCAAATTCAAGAATCAATAGAAGTTTCAAAAATCAAAGTTTATCCATAAAAAAAGATTCACTAAACAACTACATTACAAATAGATTAAGTGCTTCAGGAAAAATTGGTTTTGGTGTTAATGTTTATGATTTATTGGGAAAAGAATTAAATAAGAATGGTATTTATAGCCTTGAAATGAAAATCAACGGGGTAAGACAATATTACCATGATGTAGAAACGTTTTCTTTTTCTGAAAGTAAATTCATAAACCTCTTGATAGACTATGAGTATTTCTCTAAATATAAAAGTAGAATACAAAAAACCTTCAGAGAAAAAGAAAATAAACTTGGAATTTATAAGGGATTAATTGAAGATGGTAGTATCACTATTAATGAGGGTTTAAATTATCAGATTGAAATCATTGCCAAAGATTTCATTGGTAATAGTTCATCTTTAAAAATTCCTGTAGTGGGGCTAAAAAGTGAATCCATATTACATCAAGAAAAAGATAGCACTGCTTATAAAATTATTAAAAGTAAATTTAATAAATTCAGTAAAAATGGTGTAACGATAGCATTTCCAAAAAATACTTTTTATGAAGATGTATATTTAAATTTTAATGTCAACAAAAGAATTGCATCCATTCACGAACCCATGATTCCATTAGATAAAAAATTCACAATTACTTTTGACAGTATCATGTATAAAAAATCTGAATTAGATTACATTTATATTGCTAATATGAATAATAAAAAATATCCATATTATATGGATACAAGAAAAAAAATAGATAAAATATATACTACAACTAAAACATTAGGTAATTATGGTTTATTAATTGATAATCAAGCTCCTAAGATTTATAATTCTAATTTTAAAAATAATGATTGGTTGAGTAGTTTAAAATATTTAACTATTAAAATTTCAGATTCACAATCTGGTATTAAATCTTATGAAGCCTACATAGATGATGAATGGATATTAATGGAATATGATGTGAAAAAGAAAAAATTATCTTATGATTTTAGAGATAAAAAATTGGTAGGAAGTAAACATATCTTTAAACTTGTAGTCTCTGATAACGTTGGAAATACGAATACTTATAATTCTACGTTCTACAGAAAATAAAAACACTCACTTTGTGAAAAAAATTTTACTAATACTATTTTTATTTCCCATTTCAATTTGGAGTCAAAAAACTTCTATTATTAAAGGTTTTGTTAAAGATTCTAACAATAATTCTATTGAAAATGTTTCTGTTAAATATGGAGAAACAGGAACTACCACAAATGCGGAGGGTTTTTATCAAATTCGTATTCCAATAAATATGAAGATCACAATAGAATTTAGCCATGTAGGTTTTAAACCACTCAGCAAAGAATTCTATACCAATAAAAGAAATATAATTCGTTTTTCTCCTGTTTTAATATCTGAAAATGAAGTCCTTGAAGAGGTTGTCATAAAAAATGAAATAAAAGATGCACAAGGAGTAACAACTCTTAAAGCCGAAGATATTCAAAGAATTCCAGGAGCTAATTCAGGAATAGAAACTCTTTTAATGACTTTACCCGGGGTAAGTAACAATAATGAATTAAGTACTCAATACAATGTTCGTGGAGGAAATTTTGACGAAAACCTGGTATATGTTAATGGAATAGAAATTTATCGTCCTTTTTTAGTAAGATCTGGACAACAAGAAGGATTAAGTTTTGTGAATTCAACTATGGTTCAAAATATTAATTTTTCTGCTGGAGGTTTTCAAGCAAAATATGGTGACAAACTTTCTTCAGTATTAGACATATCCTACAGGAAACCAACAGAATTTTCTGCAATTGTGAAAGCAAGTCTACTTGGAAGTAGTATTACTATAGAAGATGTTTTTTTAGATGATAAATTATCTGCTATTGCTGGAGTTAGATATAGAGATAATAGTTTATTTGTAAACTCAAAACAAATAGAAACAAATTTTAAACCTCGTTTTACAGATGTGCAAGCTTTTTTAACATATGAGAAGAATGAAAAACTAAGCTTAAATTTTTTAGGAAACTTTTCTTTGAATAAATATGACTACCAACCCGTAACAAGAAGAACAAGATTTGGAACTGTTTCTGATCCCTTAGAATTAATCGTATTTTATGATGGACAAGAAAAAGATACATACCTTACTGCATTTAGTGCTATAAGTGCTGATTATATGGTTAATGATAATCTTGAACTAACAACTACGATTAGTGCTTTTAATACACAAGAAGAAGAATATTTTGATATTGCAGCATCTTATAATTTAGGTGAGGTAGATTCAAATATTGGATCACAAACGTTTGGTGACGTCACCTTTTCTGAGGGAATAGGTTCTCAATTAAACCACTCTAGAAATGATTTAGATGCACTGATAACTAACGTTCAAATAAAGGGAACTTATAAAAAAAATGAAAATCAAATAGATTTTGGAATTAAATATCAATCAGAAAATATTAAAGACCGAATAAGAGAATGGGAAATTATTGACTCTGTTGGGTTTTCTATAAGACCTCTGAATTTAGGGTTCATTAATGACCAACCCTATACTCCATATACAGGCCCTATCGAACCATTTCAAAATATAAGAGCTGAAAACAAATTAAACATCAATCGATTTTCTGGTTTTTTTCAATACAGCAAAAAGGGATTTATTGGAGATCATAAAGTATGGTGGAATCTTGGACTTAGAGGGCATCTTTGGTCTGTTAATGCTAACCAAGCTAATGGTGTAAGTCAATTTATTTTAAGCCCAAGAGCTCAATTTGCCATAAAACCTAATTGGGAAAAAGATATGTTATTTAGAATTTCGGGAGGTGTTTATTCTCAACCACCATTTTATAAAGAACTTCGAAATTTTAAGGGAGAAATTATTCCTAATATTAAAGCCCAAAAATCTATTCATATGGTTTTAGGAGGTGATTACAGTTTTACTATTTGGGAAAGACCTTTTAAATTAACCACAGAATTATATTATAAAAACTTATCTAATATAAATCCTTACAGTGTTGATAATGTTAGAATAAGATATCAAGCTAATAATAATGCTAAAGGATATGCAACTGGAATAGATGTAAGACTTAATGGAGAGTTTGTTCCTGGAAATGAAAGTTGGATTAGTCTTGGAATCTTAAAAACTGAAGAAAATATTGACAATCGTGGATACATAGCGAGACCCTCTGATCAACGGTTTAAATTAGGAATCTTATTTCAAGATTATGTTCCAAACTTACCTAATTTAAAAGCCTATTTAAATTTAGTCTATAATTCTGGTGTTCCTGGTGGAGCCCCCTCCTATGCTGATCCCTATAATTTCCAAAATAGATTAAGAGATTATAAGCGAGCAGATTTAGGAATATTATATGTTTTTACAGATGCCAACAAAAGGTTTGCATCTGGCTTTTTAGGTAGGTTTAAGGAATTTACAGCAGGTCTAGAATTATTTAATATGTTTGACATTCAAAATTCAATTACCAATACTTGGGTCAGGGATGTGGCTACCAAGAATCAGTTTGGAGTTCCTAATTACTTATCCGGAAGGATTTTAAATCTTAGAGTTGGTATAAAATTTTAAATAGATATAAATATTTAAATTACAATATTTGAGAAGCGTGATCTTTTGTTTTTACCTTAGATATCACATTTTCAATTATTCCATTACCATCTATCACAAAAGTGGTTCTATGAATGCCATCATACTCTCTTCCCATAAATTTTTTAGGACCCCAAACTCCAAAACCATTAATAACATCGTGATTTTCATCTGCTAATAAAGGAAATGGAAGCTCATGCTTATTAACAAAATTTTGTTGTCTTTTCTCTGAATCTGCACTAACTCCTAATATTTCATAGCCTTTTGTTTGAAATTCTTGAAAATGATCTCTGAGATTACAAGCTTCTGCCGTACACCCTGGTGTACTTGCTTTAGGGTAAAAGAAAACAACTAGTTTTTTACCACTATAATCACTTAACTTTCTAACAATACCTTGATTATCCTTTGTTTCAAAATTTGGAGCCTTATCTCCTACATTTAATGTCTTCATGTTTGTTTATTTATATCAAAGATACAAAAGAGTGGTAATATTTTAATTGCTACTTTGTAACTTTGTTATTACTATTTTTTTTAAAACATAAAAAAATGACTAAGGCTGAAAAGGTACAGTTTGTAATTAATACTTTACAAAAATTATATCCTGAAATACCAATTCCATTAGACCATAAAGATCCATATACTTTATTAATTGCAGTTCTACTTTCTGCTCAATGTACAGATGTTCGAGTTAATAAAATAACACCTATGTTATTTGCTAAAGCAGACAACCCATTTGACATGGTGAAAATGACAATTGAAGAAATTAAACAGATTATAAGACCATGCGGGTTATCTCCAATGAAATCCAAAGGAATTTATGGTTTATCAAAAATTTTAATTGAAAAATATAATGGTGAAGTCCCTAAATCTTTTGAAGGTCTTGAGGAACTCCCCGCAGTTGGACATAAGACCGCCAGTGTTGTTATGAGTCAAGCATTTGGAGTACCTGCTTTTCCTGTAGATACTCATATACATAGATTATTATATCGTTGGAATTTAACTAATGGGAAAAATGTACTTCAAACCGAAAAAGATGCTAAAAGGTTATTTCCTAAAGAGTTATGGAATGATTTACATTTACAAATTATTTGGTATGGAAGAGAATTTTCACCAGCTAGAGGATGGGATTTAAAAAAAGATATCATTACAGCTACAATTGGGAGAAAAACAGTTTTAAATGAATACTATAAAAATAATTAGTAATAAAAAAACCTTGACTCGTGTCAAGGTTTTTAAACTTAATTCAAATTCAATTCAATTTTGATATTTGATATTGTTTTTACAACTGATAGTGACTTGGAAAAATTAATCAAATATTGAACTGTTTCTTTTCTGGGTTGCTCCTGAAAATCAGAAGACTTCTTAGAGTAAAGTTGCTTCATACGGTATATAATTATGTTCTTTAAAACATACAACGGAAGCATTCTATAATTATTGTTAATCCAATAAAATTATTTTATTTTCATTTATTATTTTTCTTAAATTAATTAAGGCATAACGCATTCTACCTAGGGCAGTATTAATACTAACACCTGTATTTTCACTTATTTCTTTAAAACTCATATCCTTATAAATTCTCATAACTAAAACTTCTTTTTGCTCTAGAGGAAGTTCTTCTATTAATTCTTTAACGTCAGATAAAACCTGATCTTTAATCAATTGTTTTTCAGCATTTAACGAACCGTCACTTATCACAGAAAAAATATCAAAATCATCTGTATTTTTAAATGAACGCATCCTATTAGATTTTCTAAAATGATCGATTATTAGGTTATGTGAGATTCGCATTACCCAAGGTAAAAACTTTCCTTGTTCGTTATAATTACCAAGTTTTAAGGTTCTAATTACCTTAATAAAGGTATCTTGAAAAACATCTTCTGTTATTTCTCTATCTTGAACTTTACTGTATATAAAGCTATAAAGTCGTTGTTTGTGTTTTTTAATCAGAACTTCAAGGCTTGCTTCGCATCCTTGAATATAATTTGAAACTAGAGTACTGTCTGGGGTAAGGTTTGTATACATTATAAAATTACTTTTTGAAAGAAGTTTATCTTTCCGTTATTTTCGATAAATTAAAAAAGTAATTTTATTCTATATGTATATTGTTTAAGAATTACCTCACAAATATAAAAAATATTTTTTAATTAAAATTTTCCAAATTAAAATCATAAAAAGTTAAAAAATCATTATTTTTATAACTTGCTTTAAAATCATATGAACAAAGATTTATCAAGTGTAAGCCCGAGAGAAAACATCATTATTAAAGGGGCTAAACTCCACAATCTAAAAAATATTGATGTTATTATTCCAAGAAATAAGCTAGTAGTAATTACAGGTTTATCAGGTTCAGGAAAATCCTCACTTGCCTTTGATACCTTATACGCTGAAGGGCAAAGAAGATATGTAGAAAGTTTATCTTCATATGCGCGTCAATTTTTAGGAAAACTACACAAACCCAAAGTAGATTATATAAAAGGAATTGCACCAGCAATTGCAATAGAACAAAAGGTGAATTCTACCAATCCACGATCTACCGTTGGTACTTCTACTGAAATTTATGATTACATAAAACTATTATTTGCTAGAATTGGTAACACCTATTCCCCTATTTCAGGAGAAATTGTAAAAAAACATACAGTCACAGATGTAACAAATTTTATAAAGAATTTTAAAGAAGAAACAAAACTACTATTACTAAGTCCAATTACTATTAATGAAGATAGAGATCTAAAGACGGTTCTAAAAGTTTTGTCTCAACAAGGATATGCTCGCGTCAAGTACAAAGACCAAATTTACCGCATAGATGATTTACCCACTAATAAGAATAACTATAATGACTTAAAACTAGTTATCGATAGGATTGTTGTTAGAGATAATGAAGATTTTTACAATCGTTTGTCTGATGCAATCCAAACTGCTTTTTTTGAAGGTAATGGAGTTTGTATTATTCAAGATATATCCAAAAATACTTTAACTGAATTTAATAATAAATTTGAATTAGATGGTATTTTATTTTATGAACCAAACACACATTTCTTTAGTTTCAATAACCCATATGGGGCTTGCAGTAGTTGTGAAGGTTATGGAGATGTTATTGGAATCGATGAGGATTTAGTTATTCCAAATACAGGGATTTCTATATATAATGACGCTATTAACCCTTTTAGATCTGAGGCATATAGACATTACAAGGATGAATTAATTAGCCAAGCTTATAAGTATGATATCCCTATCCACAAACCCTGGTTTGAGCTCACCGACGAACAAAAAAACTTAGTCTGGAAAGGTAATGAAAGCTTTTATGGTATTCATCATTTTTTCTCAGCACTTGAGGAGAAAAGCTATAAAATACAGAATAGAGTAATGTTATCTAGGTACAGAGGTAAAACAATTTGTACAACTTGTGATGGTAAAAGATTACGTAAAGAAGCTAATTATGTAAAGGTTGGAAATAAAACAATCTCAGAACTTGTTTCAATGCCATTAGATGAATTGTCTATATTTTTTAAACAACTAAAGTTAAATAAGTATGAACAAAAAATAGGAAAGCGTTTATTGACTGAAATTAACAATCGCTTAGATTTCTTACAAAATGTTGGTTTAAATTATCTAACATTAAATAGAACCTCAAATTCGCTTTCTGGAGGAGAAAGCCAACGTATAAACCTTGCTACATCATTAGGTAGTAGTTTAGTAGGTTCGATGTATATTTTAGATGAACCAAGTATTGGATTACATCCAAAAGACACAAAAAAACTTATAAATGTATTACAAGATTTAAGAAATTTAGGAAATACAGTTATTGTTGTTGAGCACGATGAAGATATTATGAAAGCAGCTGATTACATCATTGACATAGGGCCTGAAGCTGGAACTTTTGGAGGTAAAATAGTTGCTGAGGGTAATTTTAATGATATCTTAAAATCTGATTCATTAACTGCTAAGTATTTAACAGAAGAATTTATAATTGAAATTCCAAAAATAAGAAGAAGTTTTAAAAATTACATTCAAATAATTGGTGCAAGAGAAAATAATTTACAAAATATAGATGTAAAATTTCCTCTGGATAGCTTAACTGTAATTACTGGAGTTTCTGGAAGTGGAAAAAGTACTTTAGTGAAAAAAATCTTATATCCTGCTCTGCAAAAACAAATTATAGGATATGGAGAGAAAATTGGGCAATACACAGATATTACTGGGAATTTTGGTTTAATAAAAAATATTGAATTTATTGATCAGAATCCTATTGGACGTTCTTCTAGATCAAATCCTGTCACTTATATTAAAGCATATGATGATATTAGAGGATTACTATCCTCACAAAGAATTTCAAAGGTTAGAAATTATAAACCAAAACATTTTTCATTTAATGTAGATGGTGGAAGATGCGAAGTTTGTAAAGGTGAGGGAGTGGTAACTATTGAAATGCAATTTATGGCTGACGTTCATTTACAATGTGATGATTGTAATGGCAAGCGATTTAAAAAAGAAATTCTTGAAGTAAATTTTGAAGGTAAAAATATTGATGATATTTTAAATTTTACAATAGATGATGGTGTAGCTTTTTTCATCGAACACGAACAAATAAAAATTGCAAAAAAATTAAAACCTCTTCAAGATGTTGGACTAGGGTATGTTCAATTGGGTCAATCATCCTCTACTTTATCGGGTGGTGAAGCACAAAGAATAAAATTAGCTTCATTCTTAGCAAAAGGAAACACTAAAGACAAAACATTATTTATTTTTGACGAACCTACAACAGGATTGCATTTTCATGACATTAAAAAACTTTTAGCCTCTTTTAATGCTTTATTAGATAAAGGACATTCAATTATTGTTATAGAGCATAATATTGAATTAATAAAATGTGCAGATTATATAATAGATTTAGGTTTAGAGGGTGGTAATAAAGGAGGACAATTAATATTTGAAGGTACACCTGAAGAGTTAATTAAAAATAATCAATCATATACATCTGAAAGTTTAAAAGAAAAACTCAAACTAAAAAATGAATAAAACAAAAAAAGCCTTTTCATAAATGAAAAGGCTTTGTCTTTTGGGTAGAAGATGGGATTCGAACCCACGACCCTCGGTACCACAAACCGATGCTCTAACCAACTGAGCTACAACTACCATTTAACTTTAATATTGAAACATTAGAATTGTTACATTGTTAAAGCGGGTGCAAATATAATTTTTTTTTAAATCTATGAAAAGAAAAAATTATATTAATTTGTCTAAAGATGTAACAGCTACATAGCGTTCTACAGTGAAACCTTCTGCATAATCTACACCAATTAATCTTCCTAACTCTCTAGCCCTATAATGGATACTGTCTGTAAAATTTTTTGAGCTGATTGGCGTATCTGCCTCTTTACTATTTGGATCATAAAATTGAGAGCTATATGCTAACACAGCAGCCATTTTTACATCTATAAAACCACTTATATCAACAACAAAATCTGGCTCAGAATTATTCCATTGTAAATAATGATAAACCAATTTAGGTCTCCATTTATTTTGTGTAAGACCATCAAGTTCAGTAATAATCTTTTCTAAACCACTTAAAAAACAGGCGTCAGAAACTAGTTTACTACCTTTTCCATGATCAATATGTCTATCATTAACAGCATTACACAATACAATTTCGGGTCTATATTTTCGAATTAATTTGATAACTTCTAATTGATGATGTTTATCATTTACAAAAAATCCATCTTCAAATTTTAAATTTTCTCTTAGTGATACTCCCAAAATTTTAGCAGCTTTAGCAGCTTCAACTTTTCTTAATTCTTTAGATCCTCGAGTACCCAGTTCGCCTTGAGTAAGATCCACAATACCAACTTTTTTTCCCAAAGAAACCTCTTTAGCAATGGTAGCTGCTGCTCCCAATTCAACATCATCTGGATGTGCCCCAAAAGCTAATATATCTAATTTCATAAATCTACTTTATTAATTTTTAAAAGCGCTTGTTCAATATCTGCTATTAAATCAACAGGCTCCTCTATACCTACTGAAAAACGAATCAATCTGTCAGATATTCCTCGACTTTGTCTTTCTTTCTCACTTAATAAAGCATGAGTAGTTTGGGCAGGACTCAATATTGTACTTTCTACGCCAGCTAAACTTAATGATGGTTTAATAAATTGCAGTGAATTCTGAAATTCCATGGCATCGATACCCTCCTTCAACTCAAAAGACATCATTGCTCCAAAACCGTGCATTTGAGAAGCTGCAATTGCATGTTTTGGATGACTTTTTAATCCTGGATAATGAACTTTCTTAATCGATGAATTAGCCTCTAGGTATTCTGCAAGAACTTGTGCATTTTTAGTTTGTTCTCTTACCCTCAGGTTCAATGTTTTCAAACTTCGTTCCAACATCCAAACGGTAAAATCACTTAAATTACCACCAAGATTTATTCCAGTTTCCCAAATTAATTCTATATGTTCTTTCGAGGCTGCTACTACACCTGCAGAGATGTCTGAATGGCCTCCCATATATTTTGTCGCAGAGTGTATCACAATATCTATTCCAAAATCTGCAGGAGTTTGGTTAATTGGTGATGCAAATGTGTTGTCAATCATGGTAATAATTCCTCTCTTTTTAGCCAAACCTGATATCGCTTTCATATCAGTAATAGTCAACAAAGGATTGGAAGGAGTTTCGATGTAAATAATTTTAGTATTTGATCTAAGTAGAGGTTCAAAATCTTGAAATTTATCAGATTCTGTATAAGTATACTCTATTCCATATTTTTCAAATTCTTTAGCTATTAAATTATACGTACCGCCATAAATAACTTGTTGAATTAAAACATGATCACCTTTTTTCAAAAAAGTTAATAGTGCTGTACTAATAGCAGCCATTCCCGAAGTAAAAATAAGGGCATCCTCGGTATGTTCTAAAGCTGCAATTTTTCTACATAAAGCTTCTTGATTGGGTGTATTAAAATAACGAGGGTATCTTTTTACATCCACTTGATCAAAAGCATATGAGGTAGACATATAGATTGGTGAAATAGCCCCCTTAAATTGTTTGTCCTTTACTTCGCCAACATGAACACATGTAGAATTAATTCCTAGTTTTTTTGAATCTATCATTTTATTATAATATGAAAAAACGAATTTACGAAAGAAACCACGAATAATAACCATAATTGTAAACAGCTGTTCTAAACTGAGGAAATCAATCCTAACAATTAATAATTTCAATATCTTCGTAGCATGATTTCAGTGGTTATAATAGGAAGTGGAAATGTTGCCAAACATTTAATTAAAGCTTTTTTAAAGATTGATAACATCAATCTAAAGCAAGTATATACAAGGAATTTAAAGGATGAAGCCCTGTTAAAAAATAGTGTTTCAACTACAAATGATTTATCATTAATTAAACAGGCAGATGTAACAATCATAGCTGTGAATGATGATGCTATATCCCATATTTCATCTAAAATTAAGAATTCTCTTGTTGTTCATACTTCAGGTAGTGTTGAGATGAATGCCTTAAAAAATCCAAACAATAAAGGTGTGTTTTATCTACTTCAATCTTTTTCCAAAGAAAAAGAAATAAATTTTTCGACTATTCCTATTTGTTTAGAGGCAGAGGATAATAAAGACCTTTTGAAACTAGAAAAATTAGCATCTTTGTTGAAAGGCGATATTTATTATCTTTCCTCTTTACAAAGAAAAAAAATTCATGTTGCAGCTGTTTTTGTAAATAATTTCACAAATCATATGTATGCAATTGCACACAAAATTTGCGAAGATCACAATGTGCCATTCAATATTTTACAGCCATTAATTATAGAAACATCTCAAAAAATAGCAAACTTAACGCCTAAAAAAGCGCAAACGGGGCCAGCCATAAGAAATGATGAAGAAACAATTAAAAATCATCTAAATTTGCTAACTGAATCTCAACAAGAACTATATTTAAAAATTACACAATCTATTCAAAATCATGGAAAAGAGCTATAAACAATACTTATCACAAATTAATACGTTAATATTTGATGTTGATGGTGTTTTAACTAATGGATTTGTAACAGTACATCCAAATGGTGAATTAATTCGTCAGATGAATATTAAAGATGGTTATGCACTTCGAGAAGCTGTTAAAGCTGGTTTGAAAATCTGCATTATCACAGGAGGAAAGAATGAGGGTGTGAAAATTAGATTAGAAAATTTAGGAATTAAAGATGTGTATATGGGTGCACACAATAAAATTGAACAATACAATGAGTTTATTGATATGTATAATTTACAATCTAATAACATATTATACATGGGTGATGATCTGCCAGATTATCCAATCATGAAAATTGTAGGCTTAGCATGTTGTCCTAATGATGCTGCAATGGAGATTCAACAAATATCAAAGTATATTTCTGATAAAAAAGGTGGAGAAGGCTGTGTTCGAGATATTATTGAACAAGTTTTACGCGTTCAAGGAAAATGGGATTCAAACTTTGATGCTACCTACGATTAAATTTATTTTAAATGTATATTTCTTAAAGATTATGAATAAATATTTGATAATTATTTGCTGTTTATTTTTTACGATTTCTGGCTTTTCACAAACTATTTTTGGGAAATGGAATTCTTTCGATGAAGAAACAAATAAAATTGAATCTGTTATTGAGGTTTATGAAAAAGACACTAAAGCCTATGCTAAAATAATAGCAATTAAAGATGCTGCTAGAAGTTCAGCAAAATGTTTGGAGTGTTCTGGAAAAAGAAAAAATGAACCTATTTTAGGGATGAATATTTTAACAGGTTTAAAAAAAGATGGTAATGAGTGGTCTGGAGGAAAAATTCTAGACCCTAAAAACGGAAAAGAATACAAGTGTTATATTCAATTGTTAGATGATAATACATTAAAACTAAGAGGCTACATAGGGATTTCAATGTTTGGAAGAACTGCTATTTGGAAAAGAGCTGAGTAAGATTAGATATCCATAGTCTACTATGTGATTATATGAGCTAAAAATAACACCTTTTGTTTCATAGTCTGTTTATACCTTCTTCTGAAGCATTGGAACAAAAGCAAAGTCACCTAGCTCATGTTTCTCAAATTCTTTTGGAGTTTTTCTGTAAAACATTGTCATTGTTTGTTTTTTATCACCAACTGGAATTAACAACTTCCCTCCTACTTTTAATTGAGCTAAAAGTGATTTAGGTACAAAAGGTGCACCTGCAGTGACAATTATTTTATCGAAAGGTGCTTTTTCTTTAAACCCTTTATATCCATCGCCAAAAATAAATTTTTTTGGTTTGTAGCCTAATTTAGGTAAAAACAAAGAAGTTTTTTTAAACAATTCATGTTGGCGTTCTATAGTATAAACTACTGCACCTAATTCAATTAAAACTGCTGTTTGATATCCAGAACCAGTTCCAATTTCCAAGACACTATCTCCCCGATTAACCGAAAGGGTTTGAGATTGAAATGCTACAGTATAAGGTTGAGAAATAGTCTGTTCTGCAGCTATAGGAAATGCTTTATCTTGATAAGCATGATCTTCAAAAGAAGAGTCAATAAACAAATGTCTAGGGATTACTTTTATAGCAGCTAGTACTTGATCATTAGTAATTCCTTTCTTTTTCAGAATACTAGCTAACTGGTTTCTTAAGCCTTGATGTTTTGAAGTATCTTTCAATATTTAACTTTAAATAGAGGTCTAAAAGTAGAATAATTGATTTGAAATTCCTATAAAATTGTATCTTTGTTGTCGGTTAATTTAAACATCAAAAAAATCACATTCTATGTTAAAAGCAGGAGTATTAGGTGCGGGTCATTTAGGGAAGATTCACCTGAAATTACTACAACAATCTAATAAGTATGATTTAGTAGGTTTTTATGACCCCTCTAAAGAAAATGCTCTTAAAGTAGCGAACGAGTTTGGATATCGATCATTTAATAGTATAGAGGAATTAATTAAGGAAGTTGATGTTGTTGATATTGTAACTCCAACACTTTCACATTTTGAATGCGCTAAACATGCCATAGAAAATGGATGCCATATTTTTATTGAAAAACCGATCACAAAAACAGTTATAGAGGCCGAGGCTATAAGAACCTTAGCTAGTCAAAAGCATGTTAAGGGACAGGTTGGTCATGTAGAACGTTTTAATCCAGCCTTTACTGCTGTAAAAGATATGATTGCTAATCCAATGTTTATAGAATGTCATCGTTTAGCTGAATTTAACCCAAGAGGGACTGATGTTCCTGTAGTATTAGACTTAATGATTCATGATATTGACATCATTTTAAGTATAATTAACTCTCCTGTAAAAAATGTTCACGCTAGCGGAGTTACCGTTATTTCTGAAACTCCAGATATTGCTAATGCTAGGATAGAATTTGAAAACGGATGTGTAGCCAATCTAACAGCGAGTAGAATATCCATGAAAAACATGAGAAAATCTAGATTTTTTCAAAAAGATGCTTATATATCAATAGATTTTCTAGAAAAAAAATCTGAAGTAGTACGAATGAAAGATGTACCTGAACACCCAGATGAATTTGCAATGATTCTCCAAAATGCGGAAGGCGTAAAAAAACAAATATATTTTGATAATCCTGAAATAACACCAAATAATGCTATTTTAGATGAATTGGAATCATTTGCTGAAGCTATAAAAAACAATACAAAACCTATTGTATCTTTAAGTCAAGGAA
Organism: uncultured Flavobacteriaceae bacterium; assembly: GCA_938084555.1. Classification (GTDB taxonomy): domain Bacteria; phylum Bacteroidota; class Bacteroidia; order Flavobacteriales; family Flavobacteriaceae; genus Polaribacter. The sequence goes on from CALKFR010000011.1 coordinate 22,885, forward strand.
CCAATGCTTTACGATTGGCACAAAGAATTATTGATTGTTTTTAGTAAAAAATACTTAAACATAGAATCGAGTTATACATATTAATTCAGAAAAAACTTTATACGCATGAAAAACATAGCCGTAATTGGAGCAGGTACTATGGGTAACGGGATTGCCCATACCTTTGCTCAATATAATTATAATGTTCAATTAATTGACATCTCTGAGAAATCTCTTACTAATGCATTAGTTTCAATTAATAAGAATCTAGATAGAATGGTAATTAAGGAGAAAATCTCATCAAAAGAAAAAGAAAGAACTCTAGCTAATATTACTACATATACTTCTATAAAAGAAGGTACCCAATATGCTAGTCTAGTTATAGAGGCAGCAACTGAAAATTTAGAATTAAAATTAAAAATCTTCAAAGAATTAGATGATGTTTGCCCTGATGATACAATTTTAGCAACCAATACTTCCTCTATATCTATAACACAAATTGCAGAAATAACATCAAGACCTGATAAAGTTATTGGCATGCATTTTATGAATCCAGTCCCAGTAATGAAATTAGTTGAAATTATTAGAGGATATAACACATCAAATGAAGTTACAAAGTTTATAGTAGACCTTACTAAAAAAGTAAATAAGATTCCAGTTGAAGTAAATGATTACCCTGGGTTTGTAGCCAACAGAATATTACTTCCTATGATTAATGAATCTATTGAAACACTCTTTAATGGAGTTGCTGGAGTAACAGAAATAGACACTGTAATGAAATTAGGGATGGCTCACCCAATGGGGCCACTTCAGTTGGCAGATTTTATTGGTTTAGATGTTTGTTTATCTATATTAGAGGTCATGTATAGTGGTTTTAAAAATCCAAAATATGCACCATGTCCACTATTAGTTAATATGGTAAGAGCTGGTAAATTAGGAGTGAAATCTGGTGAGGGTTTTTATGATTATTCTAAGAGTAAAAAAGCCGAAAAAATTGCCAAACAGTTTGAATAAATCAATTCTTATTTTCTTTTTCTTTTCTTATTCTTTGGCTAACAGTCAAGAAAATAAAATTAATCCTTCATTAAATAAGATTGGGTTTCTTTATAGTAGTGCTAAACAAAATAATATTTTATTTTTTTATAGAGATTATTACTACAATACTAATGTGTATAAATTTCAATTATTTTATTCATTAAAAAAATGGAGGAAATGGGATGTAAATCTTATTGTACAGCCCCAGTATCAAATGGCACAACATCAATTACTAAATGAACAGTTTGTTACTCCAGATGAAGAAAATTTTGAATTTTTAAGAGAAAAATTTACACAAAAAAAAGATATTTCATTATATGCATTTGAATTAGGTTTTCAGTTAAGAAAATCTCTGATTAAGAAAATCTCCTTTGAGGCTACTTTAGGGTTAGGAGCAGGTTATATAAGTTTAGAGTCTGAAAGATTAGCTAAAGGCTTTACTTTTATTGAAAATGTATCTTTAGGATTAGCTTATACAAGTAATTCATCAGAATTTTTTCTTGCAACTACAGTAGGACATGTTTCCAACTTTAATATTCAAAAACCTAATAGCGGATACAATATACTTGGATTTGAATTAGGATATAGAATTTTTATAAAATAAAAAAAGGGAAAAATTAATTTATCCCTTTTTATTATAATCAACATTATTATTCGTTAGTTTCCTCTGGGATCATCATCAGCTTCATAATCTTTATTGGCTTTATTCCATATCTTCAACTCATCTGTGTATGTAATTCCAGATTTTACCATAATGTTAACTCCATCAGAAATACCTAATTCTAATTCTCTTTTTTCAAACTCATTATCTCCAATCTTAACCTCTACATAAGGTTTTTCGGTTTTTTTATCAAAGCGCAGTAAAGCCTCTTTTATGGATAATACACTATCTTGTTTTTCCAAGACTATATCAGCATTTGCACTATAGTTAGCTCTTACAAAATAGTTGTCATCTAAAGTAATGTTAGCCTTGATTTTAAATTGAACAGCCCCACCCTCTTCTGTTCCTTTTGGAGCAATAAAATTTAATTTAGCTGGAAACTTTTTCTCTTCTATGGCTCCCAATGAAATCTCTATTTCTGTACCTTTAACTAACTTACTAACCTCAGATTCATCAACTTTGCCCTCAAAAATCATTTTACTCATATCAGCTATTGAGGCTATAGTAGTTCCGGCATTAAAATTATTACTTTGAATTACTTGATCTCCTTCTTTTACAGGAATTTCTAGTATAGTACCAGATATTTGTGCTCTAATATCAGTGTTGGCTAAGCCAACACCCGATGAACCACTTTTAATAATTTTGTAATCATTTTGAGCATTCACTAAATCTTGTTTTGCTTGCTCAAAAGACAACTCAACTTGTTCAAAAGCTGATGCTGCCAATACACCTTTATCATATAACTTCTTATTACGATCAAAGGAGATTTTTAAATTTTTAACTCTTAATTTAATGTTATCTACCCTTCCTTTAGCACTGATCAAAGATTGTTCATTTGGAACAACCCTAACTGTTGCTATTAAGTCTCCTTTTTTTACTTTAGCCCCCTCAAGTAGGATTATTTTATCTATTATCCCAGTAATCTGCGGTTTAATTTCAATTTCTTCAAGAGGTATAACTTTTCCTGTTGCAACTGTCTTTTTCACAATAGTTGCTTTAAATGCTTTTTCAGTATCAAAAGTTTTTATGTTTTTTTTGTTTTTACTCCCTAACCATAGAAGAACTCCTGCAAATGTCATGAAAACTATTACTAATATAATTTTTGCTCTTTTACTCATTTTAATTTATGTATAAACTCTGATTAATATATCTTTATTTTTATTCATCTCTAAGGGCATCTATTGGTTTTACCAATGTAGCCATATAAGCGGGTATTAAGCCTATTAAAGTTCCAAGAACTATAAGGATTAAAAATGCAAATAATATGATTGGAATATTCACTGTTGGATTAACTAGAGTAGGATCTGGACCAGAACCTAAAAAATAATCTAACAAATACAATACGAAACCTCCAAAAATAATACCTAACATTCCTGCTACAGTTGTTAAAAATACTGACTCAAGAACCACTTGTCTTCTTATTTCAATTGGGGAAGCTCCAATCGCACGCCTAATTCCTATTTCTTTGGTACGTTCTTTTACTGTAATCAAGAGAATGTTTCCAATAGCAAATACACCAGCTATAAGAGTGGCTATTCCAACAAACCAAGTTAAAAACTGCATACCTGTTAAAAACCCTGTAACTTTTCCAATTTCAACTGCTAAATTAGCACTACCAAAAGCTTTTTTATCTTCTGGATCTACTTTATGAATATTTTTTAAGGTTAAAAGTAAATCTTGCTCCATTTGTAAAATGTCAACTCCTTCATTTGCTGTAATCATCATCCAACTAATTCTATTTGCTCTATTAAATACCTGTTGAAAGGTTGTAAATGGAATGTATGCGGCTGAACCATCAAAAGAAATGTTTCCGTTTTTGTATACCCCAACAACTTTGTAAGATATATTTCCAATAGTAACCATTTCACCAATTGGTTCCTCATTTTTATCAAATAATTGTTCGTATATCTCCAATTCAATAACACATACTTTTGCTTTTAACTTAATATCATTTTCATTTAAAAAACGTCCATAGACTAAATCCTTTTTTTGAACTTTGTCTAAAACGGGTAAGTCTCCTGAAATATTAAAATTTCCTGTTTTAAAACCTCTAGTTATTGCGCTATTAGATTGGCTTCTTGGAGCAATAAATTTAATTTCTTTGTATTCTCTTTTTAAAATCTCTACATCATTTGTTGTTAGACGAACACTTCTTCCTTTTTGAAAACCTTTAAAAGGAAGTTCGGTTCTTTGAGACCAAACAAATACACTGTTTGTTGCAAAATCTCCAAAAATATTCTTAAAATTATTTTCTAAACCTCGAGAAGCACCCAATAAAGTTACTAACAAAAAGATACCCCATAAAACACCTATAATAGTTATTACTGTTCTTGTTTTATTTTTACGGATTCCTCCATAAATTTCTTGCCAAGTATCTGAATCAAATATAAATTTCATATTAATCTGCTCTTAAGGCTACAACAGGTTTTATTTGTGATGCTTTTCTGGCTGGAACTAAAGCAGCTATTAATCCTGAAATAATTAAAACAAAAGTAGCGCCAATTACCAAACCTTGACTAACACTTGGATCTTTAATAAAATAATCTCTTTCTAAACTATTCCCTATTAAACTTAAAATATAGGTTCCTAAAGTTAAGCCAAGATATCCAGCTATAGTGGTTATTAATACAGATTCTTGAACTACCATTCCAACAATAGAAGAGGGTTTTGCTCCTAAAGCTTTTCGTATACCAAATTCTTTTGTTCTTTCTTTAATAACAAATATCATAATATTACTAATGCCAATTATTCCTGCTATTAAAGTACCTGAACCTATAAAGACTACAATAAAAAAAAGTGCAATCATAAAATCATCTACTCCTTTTCTACCTTCTGCCATATTCCTTACAGATAAAGCACTTTGATCGTCTGGATGAATATCTAGTTTACTTTTCATATCTCTTTCTATAAGATTTCCAAAAGCAATAGCTTCATCGAGATTTAAATCTTGATTGTAACCAATTCTAATTTGATTTAAATACTCATTATTTCCATATAACTTTTGTGATGTTGTTACTGGTATATATGCGATTCTTTCTTCATTATCTCCACCATCATCAGAAAAAACTCCAATAACTTTATAGGATATCCCACCCACATTGACTCGTTTGCCTAATGCTGGTTTTTCTCCAAATAAATCTGCTTTAATTAATCTACCAATTACTATTACTTTGGAAGATTCATTGATATCTAATTGATTTATATAACGCCCTTCATCAATTATAGTTTTTTCTAAAAATTGATGATCAGGATGAACAGCTGTTACACTATAATTATCTTGTTTGTTCTCATATGAAATACTAAAATTTTTAAAAATTCTAGCTGTCATCAAATCTATTTTAGAATCATATTTATCTGCTAAATAATCGTAATCTGGGTTTTTTAATTGAATTCTTCTACCAGACTGAAGACCTTTAAAGGGTTTGGTGGTTTTCCATACTCTAACAATCATAGAATTTACTGCATCATCAACAAATGCACCTTCAAAGGTGTTTTTAAGACCGCTTACAATCCCAAATAATAAAGTAAATAACAAAATAGCAAAGGCTACTGTAAAACCAGACATTACAGAACGTAACTTATTTTTATTTATGCTTTGAAAAATTTCTCTCCAACGATCTAAATCAAACATAGTTAAACAGTTTTAACAGGCTTTCTTTGAACATTAATGGTATCACTTGTAATAATTCCATCTTTTAAACGAACTATACGCTTGGTTTGATCAGCTACCTCCTCTTCGTGAGTAATCACAAAAACTGTCATTCCTTCATTATTAATATCTTTTAATAAATCCATCACAGAATCTGTAGTTGTAGAATCTAATGCTCCTGTTGGTTCATCTGCAAGAACAACTTTGGGTTGAGTAACTAACGCTCTAGCAATAGCAACTCGTTGCTTTTGACCTCCAGATAATTCATTTGGTAAATGAGATGCCCAATCTTTAAGACCAACTTTATCTAAATAATCTAAAGCTATTTTTTGACGTTCTTTTCTTGAAACACCTTTATAATATAATGGTAATGAAACATTTTCTAAGGCAGTTTTGTAAGAAATTAAATTAAAGGACTGAAAAACAAATCCCAAAAATTTATTTCTGAGAACAGCTCCTTTTTTTTCATTTAAGTTTTTAATTTCTTGTCCATTTAAATAATATTCACCCTCATCATGTTCATCTAATAAACCAACAATATTTAATAGGGTTGATTTACCAGACCCTGATGACCCCATAATAGATACAAATTCACCTTCTTTAATATGAAGATCAATTCCTTTCAAAACATGTAAAGAGTCTTTACCTATTGGATATGACTTGTGAAGGTTCTTAATACGAATCATTTACGTTATTATTTTTTCTAAAAGTAGTTAATAGCCATTATTAGCGCTACTAATTTTATGTTAAAACAACTTATTAATTACTAGTTAATATCAATACCTCCATAAGACGTTTCTAAAATAAATATGTTACACTAAATTTTAAATTATTAAGCATTATTTTTGCTAAATATGTATAATCTTATAAATACTATTCCTAAAAACAAAAAGTTAATTTTATTTGACGGGGTTTGCAACCTATGCAATGATTCTGTCTTACATATAGTCAGAGAGGATAAAAAAGATATATTTTTATTCACTGCACTTCAATCAAAAACTGGTAAAAATATAATTAACGAGTTGGGAATCAATATTAATAAAATTGACTCTATAATCTTATATATTCCTGGAGGTAATTACTTTATTAAATCTGAGGCAGTTTTCAAAATTGCAAATGAATTTAAAGGTGCTTGGAAAATCATTCAAATATTTAGAATTTTTCCAGTTTTTTTGAATGACTTTTTTTATGACCTTATAGCTAGAAACAGATACCGTTGGTTTGGGAAAAAGGAAAAATGTATGATCCCTACTAAAAAATTAAATTCTAAATTTTTACCTTAAATGAAATTTCCAGAAAAATTAAAGTGTGTAATTTTTGATATGGATGGTGTTATTATAGATTCTGAAGAAATTCATAAAAAAGCATATTATGAGATTTTTAATAGTTTAGGGGTTGATGTTTCAGAAAAACTTTATAAAACTTTAACTGGTTCATCTACGATAAATGCATTTCAGAAGTTAGTGAATCATTTTAATTTAAATGACAACCCTAAAGAGTTAGTTCTTCAGAAAAGAAAACGTTATGTCAATTACTTTGAAAATGACCCAACATTATCATTGGTTGATGGAGTAAAAGATTTGATTCAATTTTTTCACAATCATAACTTAATTTTGGTTTTAGCCTCATCATCTGCTATGGTAAATATTAACCGTGTTTTTTCTAGATTTGATTTAAATCAATATTTTACAGCAAAAATTAGTGGTGCTGATTTAATTGCCTCAAAACCTCATCCAGAAATTTTTGAAAAGGGAGCTATTCTAGGTGGTGTATCAAAAGAACATTGCATTGTTATTGAAGATTCAGATAATGGAATTAAAGCAGCTAATGATGCAGGAATATTTGCTGTTGGCTATAGAAACCCTTTGGTAAGTGATCAAACTCTAGAAAATGCTGATTTAGTAATTGAAAAATTTAGTAAATTAAAAAAATTAATAAACTAGCATCAAGATGCAGTCAAATGACAATATATTGTATCATTTTTAATACTCAACTACTTAAATGAAAATTTGTAACAGCCAAGTTCAGGATATCAACACCATATTTGAACTTTATAAAAATGCCACTAATCTTCAGAAAGAGAAATCTATGATTGCTTGGCCAAATTTTGAAAAAAAACTCGTTGAAAAAGAAATTGATGAAAATAGACAGTGGAAACTTATTATTGATGGTCAAATTGCTTGTGTTTGGGCCACCACTGATTCTGACCCTCAAATTTGGGAAGCTAAGAATAATGATCCTTCAATTTACATTCATAGAATTTCTACTCATCCCAACTTTAGAGGAAGAAATTTGGTAAAAAATATTGTAAAATGGGCGATAAAATATGCAATAAAAAGCAATAAAAAATACATAAGAATGGATACTGTTGGTGAAAACATTAAACTTATATCTCACTACAAAAAATGTGGATTTGATTTTATAGGCCTATCGAGATTAAAGGAAACATCCAATTTACCTTTTCACTATCAAAACGCGACAGTTAGTTTATTTCAAATAACTATTTAAAAAAAATAGTATAAAAAAACTCAAGTTATACTTGAGTTTTTTTATACTGTAAAACACTTTAATTTATGGTCTAAATGAAATCTTTCTCATTCTCAAACTTTCGGGTGTAACTTCTAAATATTCATCAATTTTGATGTATTCCATACACTCCTCTAAAGAAAAATCAATTTTTGGAGCAATCTTAACACTGTCATCTGTTCCAGATGAACGAACATTAGTTAATTTTTTTCCTTTGATTAAATTTACACCTATATCAGTATCCTTACTATTTTCACCTACAACTTGTCCAATATATATATCTTGGTTTGGATCTATAAAAAAACGGCCTCTATCTTGTAACCTATCTATAGCATAGGCTGTTGCTTTTCCTGCTGCAGATGCTACAATAGCACCTTTGATATCCTCTGAAAATTCTCCTTTAAAAGGGCCATATTCAGAAAATCTATGGTTTATAATTGCGGTTCCAGCTGTTGCTGTTAAAATTTTATTTCGTAAGCCTATAAGGCCTCTAGAAGGTATCGTAAACTCTAAATGTTGAAGATCTCCTTTTGGCTCCATCACTAATAAATCACCTTTTCGTAATGATACTAAATTAATGGCCTTAGAAGCAACGTCTTCAGGAACATCTATTGATAAGGTCTCATAAGGTTCCGATTTAACACCATCAATATCTTTAATAATAACTTGTGGTCTTCCAACTTGTAACTCATACCCCTCTCTTCGCATTGTTTCAATCAGAACAGATAAATGCAGAACACCACGACCAAATACATTAAATTTATCTTCTGAATCTGTTGTATCTACTCTAAGAGCAAGGTTCTTTTCCATCTCTTTGAATAATCTATCACGTAAGTGACGAGAAGTCACAAACTTTCCTTCTTTACCAAAAAAGGGAGAATTATTTATGGTAAATAACATACTCATAGTGGGTTGATCTACCTCAATTCTGGGTAATGCCTCCGGGTTTTCTAAATCTGCAATAGTGTCACCGATTTCAAACCCTTCAACTCCAGTAATAGCACAGATATCTCCACTTCTTACTTTTGAGGTTTTGGCTTTTCCCATCCCTTCAAAAACATGTAATTCCTTAATTCTAACTTTTTTAGTAGAACCGTCACGTTTACACAACATGTAGTCTTTATTCTCCTCCAAATCTCCTCTAAAAACTCGTCCAATTGCAATCCTACCTGTAAAAGAAGAAAAATCTAACGAGGTAATTTGCATCTGAGGGGATCCTTCTCTGAAAGGAGCCTGAGGTATAGATTCTATAACAGCATCCAAAAGATCTAAAATATTATCTTTAGGAGTTTGCCAATCTGTACTCATCCAACCATTTTTCGCAGAGCCATATATCGTTGTAAAATCTAATTGCTCTTCTGTAGCTTCAAGAGCAAACATTAAATCAAATACCTTTTCATGAACTAAATCTGGAGTACAATTTTCTTTATCAACCTTATTCACAACTACAATAGGTGTTAACCCTAATTCTAGTGCTTTACCTAGTACAAAACGTGTTTGAGGCATCGGTCCTTCAAAAGCGTCAACTAATAATAAAACTCCATCAGCCATTTTTAATACACGTTCAACTTCACCACCAAAATCGGCATGACCAGGAGTGTCAATTACATTAATTTTTACTCCTTTGTAGTTAACCGATACATTTTTTGATAAAATTGTAATTCCTCTCTCCCTTTCAAGATCATTGTTATCTAATAATAAATCTTTACGTTCTTTACGATCGTCTAAAATTTTTGCTTGATCTATAATCTTATCTACTAATGTAGTTTTACCGTGATCTACGTGGGCTATGATGGCAATATTTCTAATTGATTGCATGCTTACTTTTTTTGAAGTTGCAAAAGTAGTGTTTTACTTTAAGAGATTAGATATATTAGTATTAATTTATTAGCTATTCATCGTCTCTGAAAGCTGTTGGTAAAATATCAGGAATTAATTTAATTAACAGAGGTAATAATAAAGCCCCACCTGGTAACATAAATACTGTAAAAGCTGGAATAGCTTTACATATATCTAATAATTGAATTTTAACTTTTTCTTTTTCTATTTCAGACAATGGAGAATGCATAGACTTTTTTATTAAACTAACAGCTTCTTTACTTTCTTTAAGTTCTTTGTCTAAGCGCTTTTTATTTTTTTGAAGGAGATCTTTTATTTCTTCTACAGTGTTCATTGCAATTTTCTTCTTACTCTTTCTTCTTTAATGAGATTAAGCTCTCTACTAGTTTGCCCTGCTACAGAAGTGTTTTCTTCTGCTCTTCTAATTAAGTAAGGCATTACATCTCTAACTGGTCCAAAAGGAACATATTTAGCTGTGTTGTAGCCTTCTTTAGCAAGATTAAAGCTAATGTGATCACTCATGCCATATAATTGACCAAACCATAATCGTTGATCAGAGGGGTTAATTTTAAATTGTTTTGCTAAATCTAGTAATAAATAAGAACTCTCTTCATTATGTGTTCCTGCAAAAAGAGCCATTTTATCGTGTTCCATCATAAATTTTATAGCCTCATTAAAATTTTTATCTGTTGCATTTTTATCATTGCATATAGGTGATGGATAATTATTTTCTTTTGCTCTTTCTCTCTCTTTTTCCATGTATGCTCCTCGAACTATCTTTAATCCTATATGATAATTTCCTTTTAAAGCTTTTTGGTGTAATGCTATTAAATACTCCATCCTATCATGGCGATACATTTGTAAAGTATTAAAAATAATAGCTTTATTTACATTATACTTTTCCATTAGGCCTTCAACCAACATATCTGCCGCATCTTGCATCCAACTCTCTTCTGCATCTATTAAAATAGGAACATCATATTTTACAGCTTTATCACATATTTCATAATAACGATTCATAACTTTTAACCACTCACTTTTTTCTTCATTAGAAAGTGATTTTTTTTCTGTTATTTTTTGATATAAAGAAAAAGGACCAACTCCTGTTGGTTTAAAAACTACAAATGGAATTGCTTCTTTTTCCTTGGCAAATTCAATATTTTTTAATGTTTTAGCTTTTACAATATCAAATTGTTCCTCTGTCTCTTTTCCCTCTACAGAATAATCTAAAACTGAATAAACACCATTGCTATACATATTTTCTATATTTGGGATACAATCCTCCTCTGTTACACCTCCACAAAAGTGATCAAATACCGTAGATCGTATTAGTCCCTCAACGGGCAAATTAACCTTTAATGCAAAATTTGTTGCTGCCGTACCAATTTTAACCATTGGTTGGCTTTGAATTAATTTAAAGAGAAAGAAAGCTCTTTCTAGTTCTGAATCCGACTTTAATGAAAAAGCAATTTTTGTGTTATTGAAGAGTTTCATTAATTTATACATATATGCGTTAACAAAGATAACTACCTAACTTAAATTATTCAATATTTTGTAGTTTATTTGTAGTTGAAATATATATGAGTACATGAAATCTATAAAAGCATCAACTTACTTTGTTCATTTTAAAAATAAAGGGTATGAGGAATTAAATGCTCTACTCATAAAGAAAAATTATTCTTCAATTTTTATTTTAGTTGATGAAAACACTTTAGAGCATTGTTATCCTTCGTTTATTGAAACATTAGAGACAAAAAAAAGAATAGAAGTTATTGAAATTGAATCAGGAGAAATTTATAAAAATTTAGACACCTGCGATGGAGTTTGGAATGCACTTACAGAATTAAGTGCAGATAGAAATAGTTTATTAATTACTTTAGGTGGGGGCGTAATCACTGATTTAGGTGGTTTTGTAGCTTCCACATTTAAAAGGGGAATTGATTTTGTTAATATTCCTACAACATTATTAAGTATGGTAGATGCTTCTGTTGGTGGGAAAACCGGTGTAGATCTAGGAAATTTAAAAAATCAAATAGGTTTATTTTCAAATCCTGAAATTGTAATCATAGATCAAAACTATTTGACTACACTTGAAGAAAGGGAGATTCGATCTGGAATGGCTGAGATAATTAAATATAGTCTAACTTTCGATATTAAATTATTAAACTCAATAAAAAACTTTGACCTATCAAATATTGATTCTCTAATTCACAAATCGATTGAAATTAAAAATCAAATAGTTTTAAAAGATCCTAAAGAAAATGGGTTGCGTAAAGTTTTAAATTATGGTCATACTCTAGGACACGCAATAGAATCATACTTTCTAGAGTCTGAGGATAAAAACAACTTAAGTCATGGGGAAGCCATCGCTATAGGAATGGTATGTGAAACCTACTTATCTCACAAAGTTTTAAATCTTCCTTATGAAAAATTAAAAAGTGTTAAAGACTTAATAGAAAGTATATATCCTAAAATTAGTATTAAAAAAGAAGACCTAAAGAGTATATTTAACTTATTAAAGCACGATAAGAAAAATAGTAATGGACAGATAAATTTTGTTTTATTAAATGATTTTGAAGATTTTAAACTTGATTGTAAAATAAGCAATAGATTGTTAGAGGATAGTATTCATTTTTATAACTCTTAAAGCACTTTTTCAAGAACGGAACTATAAATATTCTCGTAGATAGGTAATATATTCTCTAAACTAAACTGTTTTGTATGATCTTTAGCATTTGATTTAAAACGTAATAAGGTAGAATCGTCTTTTAAAATACTTATAGCATTTCTTGCCATATCCTCAACATCACCTAGGTTACTTAGATAGCCAGTTACACCATCAACATTTACCTCAGGCAATCCCCCAGTATTTGTAGATATAACAGCTGTTTTTGCAGCCATGGCCTCAAGGGCAGACAATCCAAAACTTTCACTTTTAGAAGGTAATAAAAAAACATCTGTATAGCATAATATTTTCGCTATTTCATTACTATTTCCTAAAAAAATCACACTGTCTGAGATTCCTAATTTTTTTACCAATAACTCTGCTTTTCTTTTTTCAGGACCCTCACCTACCATTAAAAGTTTTGATGAAATTACTTTTTTAACAGCATAGAATATTCTAATAACATCTTCTATACGTTTTACCGGTCTAAAATTTGAAATATGAGTTAAAATTCGTTCATCAGGTTTTGCAACTGCTATTCTTTGACATTCATTTAGAGATTCTCGATCATATTTATCTGTATCAATAAAATTATGAACTACTTTAATTTCATTGGTAATTTCGAAGAGTCTTAAAGTATCTTGTCTTAAACTTTCAGAAACTGAAGTTACCACATCAGAATTATTAATACTAAATTCTACAGCTGTCTTGTAGGTTGGATGACTTCCTACAAGAGTAATATCAGTTCCGTGAAGAGTAGTTACTACTCTGATGTCTATACCCTTTTCTTTTAGCATCATCTTGGCCATGTAAGCTGCATAAGCGTGAGGGATTGCATAATGAACATGTAGGATCTCTAATTTGTATTTGGATACAACCTCTACTAATTTTGTAGACAATGCTAGCTCGTAGGGTTGATATTGAAATAATGGATATTCTTCAATTAAAACTTCGTGAAAATGTAAATCGTGTGAAATAAAATCTAAACGAACAGGTTGATTATAGGTTACAAAATGAACCTCATGTCCTTTATTAGCAAGAGCCATTCCTAATTCTGTGGCTAGTACACCACTTCCCCCAAATGTTGGATAACAAACAATACCAATTCGCATTTCATAAAATTTTATCTACATTGGTAAAGATAGTTTTTTACATCCTTTGAATTCTAAATAAAACCTTAAAAAAGTTAAGTTAAGAGATAAAAAAAACCTATTGAATATCAATAGGTTTTTAATTTTGTTAGTTTCTATAGTTAGTAATCTCCGAGTGTTACTGGATTTTGATTTAGAGCATCAGCCAATTGATCATCATTGGGTGCTTTCCCATGCCAAGCATGAGTATGCATCATAAAGTCTATACCATTACCCATCTCTGTATGCAATAATATACAAACTGGTTTACCTTTTCCTGTTTTAGATTTTGCCTCAGATAGTCCATAGATAATAGCTTCAATATCATTTCCATTTTTTACTTCTACAACATCCCACCCAAAAGCTTCAAATTTTGCTCTTATGCTACCCATGGGTAAAACATCATCTGTTGCTCCGTCAATTTGTTTTCCATTAAGGTCTACTGTAGAAATTATATTGTCAATTTTTTTTGCAGAGGCATACATTGCAGATTCCCAAATTTGGCCTTCTTGAAGCTCTCCATCACCATGTAAAGTATAAATAATTTTATGATCACCATTTAATTTTTTGGCTTCGGCTGCACCTAAGGCTACAGACATTCCTTGACCTAAAGATCCTGATGCCACTCGAATTCCAGGTAAACCTTCGTGTGTAGTTGGATGGCCTTGCAACCTTGTATTCATTTTTCTAAAAGTAGCTAATTCCTCAATAGGAAAAAAACCACTTCTAGCGAGTACACTGTAATAAACTGGAGAAATATGACCATTGGATAGAAAAAAAAGATTTTCATTTTCTCCATTCATTTTAAAATCAGTGGAGTAATCCAATACTTCTTGGTAAAGAACAGTAAAAAACTCTGCACATCCTAATGATCCACCGGGATGACCGGAATTTACAGCGTGAACCATTCTTAAAATATCTCTTCTTACTTGTTGTGTAAAATCTTGTAATTCTTGTGTAGTAGCCATTAAAATATGTTTGTTGACAAAAGTAATTTTTTAAAAAACAATTGACAAGGTTTATTTTGATACAAAATTAACAAGGTTATTAACTATGTCTTTTGTTTTTTCTTTTTTGCTGCTGGAAATAAAACATTATTCAGTATTAAACGGTACCCCGGAGATGACGGATGTAGATCTAATTCTGTTTTAGGATCTCCCACTCTATGAGTATAATCTTCAGGATCATGACCACCATAAAAAGTAAACATTCCTTTTCCTCTTGTTCCATGAATGTATTTTGCTTCTCTATTTGTTCTATTTTCTCCCAGTACTAGAACATTTGATTTAATGGTGCTCCTATCAAAGGAAGTTGTTTGCCCCATAAAACCCTTAACTAATTGAGTATGATTTTGAGTTAGCATAGTTGGAACTGGGTCCCATTTTGCTGAAAACTCAATTAATGAAAAATAATCTGATGTTTTTGGAATTAAACGCTTTCGAGTCATATCTATAGAAGAAAATTCATAAGTAGTAGGATTTCTAATTAAGTTAAAATCTTTGAATGCAAATGTTTTATTAAAATTAATTTTAGTTTGATAATTAGTTTCTGATGGATCTCCATCAAACATAGATTCTACTATGTCTACTCCTTCAGCCGCCAAAGCTATATCAAAACTATCTGTAGCAGAACACATCGCAAACATAAATCCACCACTCATTACATAATCTCTTAATTTAAGACTAACAGCTAATTTAAGCTGAGACACCTTTTCATAACCTAAACTTTTCGCAGATTTTTCTGAAATTATTTTACTATTTACATACCATGGAGCTGTTCTGAAAGCCCCGTAAAAACGACCATATTGTCCTGTGAAATCTTCATGATGAAGATGAACCCATTCATATAATAACAATTCATCATTCAAAACCTCATAATCGTAAACAATTTCAAATGGAATTTCAGCATAAGTTAATACCATTGTAACTGCGTCATCCCAAGGCATTTTATCTTTGGGTGAATACACTGCAATTTTTGGGGCTTTTTCTAAAGTTACTGCTTCTTGATTTTTTGATGGCGAGGAAATATCCTGTAAAATTAATTCCGCTTTTGTATCAGAAATTAATTGGTAAGAAACCCCACGAATTTTACATTCAGCTTCAATTAAAGTATTGTTTTCAATTAGAAAAGCACCTCCATCATAATTTAATAACCATTTGGCTTTTAATCCAGATTGTAATGAAAGATAAACAATTCCATAGGCCTTAAGATGATTCTTTTGCATCTCATTATTCATCGGAATATATACAAAAGAAGCCCAAATTGATTTTGATACAAATAAAAATACAAAAGCTAAAGCAAATTTTTTTAATATAAAATTTCTATTGATTATGATTTTAAAAAGGAACATCATCTTCATCAATTTCAAAAGCGTCTTTAGGTTCTATTCGTGTATCTGGAAAAACATCTTCAGTAAAGTCTGTATTCATGCTAGACTGAAATTCACTGCTAAAGCCTTCATCTAAATCTGAAAATTTTGCTAAATGTCCAGTAAATTTTAAGCGAATATTATCTAATCCTCCATTTCTGTGTTTTGCGATGATAAATTCACCCTGACCTTCACAAGGTGTATGTTCATCGTCATCCCATTCTGTCATTCCATAATATTCGGGTCGAAAGATAAAAGAAACAATATCAGCATCTTGTTCTATAGCTCCAGATTCACGTAAATCTGACAATAAAGGTCTTTTACTTCCACCTCTAGTTTCTACAGCTCTAGATAATTGAGAAAGGGCTATTACAGGAACTTCTAATTCTTTTGCTAAAGCTTTTAAATTTCTGGAAATCATAGAAATTTCTTGTTCTCGGTTTCCACCTCCCTTAGTGTTGTTTCCTGCAGTCATTAATTGCAAATAATCTATCACTATTATTCTTACATTGTGTTGTGATACTAATCTCCTTGCTTTTGCTCGCAAATCAAAAATTGATAATGAAGGTGTGTCATCTATAAAAATTGGGGCATCAGATAATCGTTTTACTTTAACATTTAACTGCTCCCATTCGTGAGGTTCTAAATTCCCTTTACGAAGCTTTTCTGAAGTTAGTCCGGTTTCTGAAGATATCATCCTGGTAATTAATTGTACAGATGACATCTCTAATGAAAATACCGCGACAGCATGATTAAAGTCAATTGCCATGTTTTTTGCCATGGAAATAACAAAAGCTGTTTTACCCATTCCAGGACGAGCTGCAATTATGATTAAATCTGAGGGCTGCCAACCTGAAGTAATCGCATCTAGCTTAGTGAAACCAGTGGCCAAACCACTCATGCCCTCTTTGTTGGAAATTTCCTGAATCTTTGTCAAAGCTTGCTTGACTAGATCACTAGCTCCCTCAGAACTTTTCTTTAAGTTCCCTTGAGTTACTTCAAATAATTTTGCTTCTGCATTATCTAATAAATCAAATACATCTGCAGTCTCATCATAAGCATTCTCAATGATATCACTTGAGATAGTAATCAGTCTTCTTTGAATATATTTTTGAAGTATTATTCTAGCGTGAAATTCTATATGGGCAGAAGATGCTACTTTTTGTGTTAATCTGATTAAATGAAAATCACCTCCAACTAAATCAAGTTTTCCGTTTTTTCTTAGAGCATTAGAGACCGTTAATAAATCTATTGGTTTAGACTCTTGAAAAAGATCATAAATAACACTATAAATCTCCTGATGTTTCAATTCATAAAATGCATCTGGATGTAAAATATCAATTACGTCGTCAATCCCTTTTTTATCAATCATCATTGCACCTATCACAGCCTCTTCTAAATCAACAGCTTGAGGTGGTATTTTACCTTTTTCCAAACTAATAATCTTAGATTTATCTACTTTTCTTCCACTAAATGATTGTGTTTTTTCCATAGTAACAAATGTATATTTTTACAAGCAAATGTTGTTTCTCTTATTGCTTTTTATTTTTACACAAGATTTGTTAACCAAATTGTTATTATCATGTTAACAAAGTATAAAGTTCTACAATTCTTTCTGTATTTTTACCATTGTAATGATAAAAAAAAGAAATATTTATCTGACCTTTTTTTTAGGAGTTCAAATGCTATTTATGAAATGGATTGAATTCAATCCCTCTTTTGTTGAAAATTATTATTCAAGAGGAATATATCCTTACATAAGCTCTCTTTTAAGACTTTTATTTGGATGGATTCCATTTTCTTTTGGAGATCTTATTATTTTATTATTTAGTTTGTACCTAATTTATATCATCTATAAAATTGTTTCTACACGATTTATAAATATGTTATCTAAAATTTTTGAGATTACTGCCTTTATCTCAATAATTTATTTCTTGTTTTATTTGCTTTGGGGGTTAAATTATTTTAGGGAACCTTTAAATAAAAATCTAAAGTATAAAACTACTTCATACAGTGATGAAGAATTAGTAGACCTCACTAAATATTTAGTTTTTAAACTGAATGAATCTCATTTAATGATTACAAAATCAGATTCATTAAATGTGATTGTGCCTCACTCAAATCATGATATTTATATACTTGCTAAAGAGGGATATAAAAAATTAGCTGACAATAATTCTTTATTTACTTACAAATATTTAAGAGCAAAAAATTCACTAATTAGTGTTTTTCAATCGTATAACGGAACATCAGGTTATTTAAATCCATTTACCGGAGAAGCTCAAGTAAATAGATTAATACCAAAAACCATTTTACCAACAACTACAACTCACGAAATGGCTCATCAAATTGGTTTTGCTGCTGAGAACGAAGCAAATTTCGTTGGTTTTTTAGCTGCCTTGTCTAATAATGATCCTTACTTTAAGTATTCAGCCTATAGAATGGCTACTAGATACGCCATCTTTGAATTATATAAAAGAGATAAAGATTCTTTTGAAATAATTTATAAATCTTTAAATCAAGGAATTTTAACTGACTTTAAGTCGTCAACTGATTTCTGGAATTCTTACAAAAACCCTTTTGAACCTATGGTAAAAAAAGGTTACAATGCTTATTTAAAATCTAACAAACAAACCAATGGCATTAATTCCTACAACTATGTGGTAGATTTATTAATTAGTTATTTCAAAACACCCCACAATAAAATATAATTGATTGATTTTATAACTCTTCAGACCACCTTATAAAAGTTTTTATTCACACAATTATATCTTTTTTCTGCTCACAAAGTTTTGTTAAAAACAAATAGAAACGCACATTAAGTATATTCTTTTCAATAGATTAACAAATTAAAACACTAATTGAATGAGAAAACTACTTTTAGTACTCATGCTTTTTTCAGTTTCTTTAACAAAAGCACAAGAGTACTTTCCAGTAAATACTGGTGTAAAAACATCAAAAAATACAATGGTTGCCTTTAAAAATGCTACCATATATATGAGTTCAGATAAGGTTCTCAAAAAAGGCACATTATTAATTCAAGATGGAAAGGTTGTTTCTATTGGTACATCAGTGAAAATTCCAAAGGGAACTACTTCTATAGATTTAAGTGGTAAAACAATTTACCCTTCATTCATAGATATATACTCTGATTTTGGAATCAAAAAACCAAAAAGAGATTTTTCAAGAGGTAGAAGACCCCAATATGATGCAGAAAGAAAAGGGTATTATTGGAATGACCATATTAGACCAGAAACATCCTCATATCCTCTTTTCAAGTTTGACTCCAAGAAATCCAAACAATATTTAGAAGCTGGGTTTGGTGTAGTAAATACACATTCGCAAGATGGTATAATGAGAGGTAACGGCTTACTTGTTTCTCTTAATCCTCATGCTAGCAATGCCTACAGAATTTTAGATGATAATTCTGGTCAACACCTATCATTTTCTAAAAGTGTAAAATCCAGGCAATCATATCCTACCTCTAGGATGGGCGCCATGGCCCTACTTCGTCAAACCTATTTAGATGCTAATTGGTACGCAAAAGGTAAGATGAAGAATAAAGACATTTCTTTAGATGCACTAAACAAACATAAAAATGAGACACAAATCTTTGAAACAGGAAATCATATTGATGCTGTAAGAGCTGATAAAGTTGGAGATGAATTTGGCATTCAATATACAATAGTAGGATCTGGAGATGAATTTGAAAGAATTCAAGATATAAAAAAAACCAATGCAAAATTTATCATTCCTATTAACTTTAGAGTAGCTTACGATGTAGCTGATCCTTTGTTGGCACAACATATAGATTTAGGTGAAATGCGTAAATGGAATCAAGAACCCTCCAACTTAAGTGTTTTATCTGATAATGGAATATCTTTTGCTCTAACTACTCATAAATTAAAATCAATTAGTTCTTTTCATAAAAATCTTAGAAAAGCTATTAAATATGGTTTTAATAAAAAAAATGCATTAGCGGCATTAACTTCTATTCCTGCCGAAATATTAGGAAATGATAGAATTGGAAATCTAAATATTGGAAGTTATGCTAATTTTATTATTACTTCAGGTGATGTTTTTGATTCCAAAACTACTATTCATGAAAATTGGGTCCAAGGAGACAGAAACATTATTAATGACATGAATATTAAAGATATTACAGGAGACTACTTGTTGAGAGTTAATAACCAGGAATACAATTTATCGATTACAGGAAAAGGAGCTAAACAAAATGGAAGTTTAACAGTAGGAAATGAAAAAATAAAATCTACTTTTTCTTTTAAAAATAATTGGATTTCTATTACTATAAATAATAAAGGTACTTACACTAGAATATTAGGAAAAATATCAAATAGTACTGAAAAAATGAATGGTTCTGCTTTTGATAGTTCAGGGAATCAAACTTCATGGACTGCTTCAAAAATTGAAAAAGAAAAAATAAAAGATAAAAAAATTAATACTAGTAAAGATAATAGTATCGTTATTCATCCAGTATCTTTTCCAAATGTAGGCTATGGGAATTTCACACAACCTAGTCAACAAACTATTTTAATAAAAAATACTACAGTTTGGACTAGTGAATCAGAAGGGATACTAAAAAATACAGATGTATTACTTAAAAATGGTAAAATTGTTCAAAT